>CAZFEZ010000107.1:0-3681 GCA_964518225.1 uncultured Methanosarcinales archaeon
ACGAACGGACAACTATTGCTCAATAGATTTTGTCCGTGAGTATAGAAACAAAAAATGTCGGAAATAAAAGTCTTTAACAGGTGGGGAATGGAAGGCGTCAAAGTGGACGACCAGGGGCTGCAGCAGTATGTTACTTTGCAGCCGAGGATTGTCCCGAAGACAGGGGCAAAATACGCCGGCAACAAGTTCCACAAAAGCAGGACATTCATTGTCGAAAGGCTGATCAACAAGCTGATTGTTGCAGGGCACAAGGGCAAGAAGCATTTCAAGACAAGCTACCATATGACCGGAAAAGCCAACACCGCATATAATATTGTGGAAGATGCGTTCAAGCAGATTGAAAAGGCAACCAAAGAGAATCCAATCAAGGTTTTTGTAAAAGCTTTGGAAAATGCAGCCCAAAGGGAAGAGATTGTAACTATCGAATATGGTGGGGCAAGATACCCAAAAGCAGTCGAGTGCTCACCGCAGAGAAGGGTTGATTTGGCGCTCAGGTACATGACCCAGGGAGCATACCACAGGACTTTCAACACAAAAAAATCCATCGTAAGCAGCCTTGCCGAAGAAATTATAAGCGCTTACAGGATGAGCAATGCCTCAAACGCCATAGCAAAAAAGCTCGAGATAGAGAGGCAGGCAGACAGCTCCAGATAAAGAAAGATTTTTATACATTCTTGGATATTAAGTTTTATGCTTGTTTACTGGCTTCTGCCAATGATCGTGTTTTTGGGTATTGTGACCTCTTACGAGGACATCAAATTCGGGAAGATAAGGAACAAGTGGGTTGCTATCGGGCTTGGGTACGGCATTTTAGTAAATCTAATTTTGTTTTTTTTGAATAAGGTTAGTGCTGATTATATGATTAAATTTTCAGCGAATGCCATGGCAGCATTGGCAGTGGGGTTTGCCATATGGCTCCTTAATCTATGGACTGCCGGAGATGCAAAATTGTTTTTTGCCTTTTCAACCTTAATACCAATCTACAACCCCCATTCATATACCTTTTTTATAACCTACCTGTCTAATACCTTCATTCCAATTTCTGCGGTATTCCTGCTTTACGTACTGTTCAGGGCCAGCAAAAAGAAAAAATTATTTTATCTCAAAAAAACTTTTAACTTAAAGACGATTTTTGGATTAATCCCCTTTATTTTCGGATTTTCCTGGGTAATCGGCTTATCATTCGGAATAGTGGGCCTGAGAGGGAATCTAGCATTATCTTTTGGCGTAATATTCCTGATTTATTATATTTTTGATACGATACTGAAAATAAAAATTCTCTACATCGGGCTTTTATTGTCTCTGGCAAGGCTAATTTTTGACAAATCAGTCTACTCGCTGCAGTTTGCCGGGCAATTCCTGCTCTTAATATTCCTGTTCCTACTGGTGAGGATATTCCTATTCTCAATTGGCTCAGGATACCTATCCAAAGAAATAAAGCTTAATGATCTAAAACAAGGCATGATTCCTGCCGAAACCCTCCTTAAGATTAACGGCAGGTATATCAAAAGAATGAAGGGGTTTTCGATGATAGGCTCTGCAAGAGATGATAAGCCAGGAAAGCCGCTGTTTAAGAATTCAGCAATTGGCCTAAACGGTAAAGATATTGCAAAACTTAAATCCCTTCAGAAAAAAATGCATTTCAAAACGCTTAGGATACAAGCAACAATGCCTTTTGCGCCGTTTTTGTTTTTAGGGGCTTTACTGACAATTGCCTTTCAGGGAATCATTTTTATGTTCTTATCTTTGAGATAAACTTTATAAAATAAAGCCACATCCCATGCTTATGGACAACTTTGAAATAAGAGAAGGCAGCTTAGTCATTTCTGTTAACCCGAAAATTTATCCGCTGGATGTGATATTCTCTGCAGCCTATATTTTCACAGACAAGAATTATATTGTGCTTGACGGCAACCCCGAGGAAGAAGTCCTGGTCGAGATCAAGCCAAAGGAAAAAACAGACGCAATGGAAAGCATAGCCGGCGAGTTCAACAACGAGCTTATCAACTACGGGGCTTATGCTGTCCAGATGGCAAAAAATGCCCACATGAGGCTCCATATACTGCAAAAAGTTTTGCAGACGGCCGGAGTCCATCATTCCGGCTCAGAAACGAGCCTTAAGGAGTCAAAGCCATGGCAAGAGGGTAAAAAAGATGAAACGAGTGACAGTTGACAAAGGCAAAAATCTTGTTATCCTTACTTTCAACAATAATTTTTATCCTAGGGATTTGATAAGGCAGGCAATGACGGATTTTGATGAAGTTTGTGATTCCTCTTTTGAAAATGAAAATTTTATTTTAAAGCCAAAAAATGATGAAATAGAAATAGGCAAATTAGGATATGAATTTTATAACTACCTGCTTGGATTGATGAAAAGTTAGCATGGCTCAGACTTACTTTAATCTGGACAAAGACCATCTGATAAGCCATTACAGGTTCAAGCCTATCAAAGGCGGATTTCTCTTAACAAACGATTTTGGAAGCTGGGTTTACCTCGATGAAATTGAGTTTGCCCTGCTGAGGCACAATAAGCTTGGCCAAAATCCTGCATTATTCTCGCTGCTAAAAGACAAGGGTTTTGTGATTGCAGAAAACAGCTTGGACAAGGCAATAAGCGATTTTAAGCTGCGCTCCATGCCATTGTCCAGGGGCACTTACCATCACGTCATTTTTCTGGATGATGGCGCTTCAAATGCCCCTTTTGGCAATATAAAAAAAATCGCGGATTTTATACTCCAAACGCCGTCAAGGGAAATAACTGTTGAATTTAAAGAAAAAATTCACGGCAATTTAGAAATAATGAAAAAATTTGCAGATGAATTCAGCAAAGACAGCACAAAAAAAATTATATTCAGGATTGAAGCTGATTTGAACAATTTCAATAGCGAGACTATTGATTTTTTAATAAACAGCAGATTCGATGTTTGGGTGCCGCTTAAAAGCATAAGCATTTCTGATGAATCGTTTAATCATTTGAAAGAGCTTCAGAGAAGGCATAAAGTTAATTTTTATATTGATGTTTCGAAAAAATTAGTCGGAGAGGAGCAAAAGATTATTGATTTTTTGGCCGAAAATAATTTCAGGTCATTTTTTATAAGAAAAACCGGAGAAATAAGCAAAGATGAATTCATCTGCTTCTGGAAAAAAATGACTGATAAAACATACGAAACAAACAAAAAGTCCGGCAGGATAGTAATTCAGGATAGTTACACTAACATTCTGCTGAGGAAAATCAGTAATATTCACGATGTTTTTTACCCTGAGTTGAACACCTTCTGCACAGGAGCGATAATAAGCCAGCTGGCATACAGCCTAAAAGGCGAGATTTATGCAAATGAGGGGTCTTTCGGGATTGAATTGTTCAAGCTGGGCGATGTCAGCTCAAGCTACACAGACATAGTTTCAAGCGAAGATTCATTGGCTTTGCTGAGCGCTTCACTGAACGGAAACGTTGCACTTGAAACCAATGTCTATAAGCCTTATATAAACTCCTGCCCAGTCTGCAATTATCTGGAGTGCGGCAACATTATCGGAAGGCATCCGAGCGAAAGGACGGCTATTCTGAATGAGATGCTGGATTGCCTGTTTGGGAGGATGCTGGCTGATGAAGAGTTTTTGAGGTTTGTTAATTTGGATAGTCCTGTTATGGCGTCCGGCTACAAGAAACATTAGGGGCATCAA
>CAZFEZ010000108.1:0-3534 GCA_964518225.1 uncultured Methanosarcinales archaeon
GCTGCATGTCCTTCAGCTTTTGGTTGTCAACAATAGCTATTCGTGTCATTTTTAGGGGTATAGATAATAGAAGTCACTAGAAAAATTGTTTCGTCTTATCTTTTAAAACATAATCCATAAACCAGTAAAAACACCAATAGTTTTTAAATATTGTGATAATCCCTCCTTGAAATGAAATGCTCAATATGCAATAAATCAATAGACTCAACTTTTTTGAACAAACTCATAGGCACTTATATCAAAGACGCCAAAGGCAAACTGCATCCGGTCTGCTTTGAGTGCCAGAAGAAGTTTGCCTCAAAAGAAGAAATTTTAAAAGCAATTAAATGATTGATATATTTTAAACATTAAAATTTCAATCCGCCTTCGGCGCATTCCTGTGCGCCTCGGCATTCTGCCGTAAATGCCGCCTTGTTTCAGTGCCCCTCCTCGGCGCAAATACATCATCAAGAAGTATCGCAAGCGGTTTACTTCAATCACCAATGCTTTAAGATGTCGGAAATCGAAGATTTCCGAGCATGATCGAAAATGCAAAGCATTTATCGACAAGTCGCTCTCGTTATTGTTCATTCTTGTTAAGTTGCCTTATCTAATGATTTTTAAGAATATTTTAAAAATGGCAGGAATATCCTTGCCTTATTGCCTCCGTGGCTCAACCCGGAAGCTGCTATGGAACATTAGTTGCTGGGAACTAGAGCGGCGCTTTCGTAAAGCGCAAGTTAAGGGTTCAAATCCCTTCGGAGGCTTTATACTTACATTTTTACATTTAGAGAAAATTATATAAACATTCCTGCTATAAATTATAAAATGTGCTTTAAAATCCCTAAAATATTAGATTTCAAAGTGAGTACTGAGAATAAAAAAAGGTTTGTAGAGATTCTTTTAATTGTAATGTCCATACTTGTTGCATTCTCAGATTTAGGGAAAAATAAAACTATCCAATCGGCATCAATCTTATTTATTACTTTAGCAATTATCTATTACGGAATTCTGATAGCAGAACATAAAAAAATCAAAGGAAGAAGTAAACTTTTTACATTTTTTATGAGCGTTCTATTTTCTGGTACTCTTTCAGCTAATATCATCTTCAGTATAATCACCAGCAATAATTATTGGACATTCTATGTTATACTCTTTTGGATATACTATTTATTATTGACCGGGGTTATATATAAAATATTGATTGCAAAGGAAAACTAATAAATGAATCGGAATGAAGCCTGAAGAGCAAATTAAGAATTTACTTATCATTTTAGGTAAATCTGTACATAATTTTTTTAAAAAATTAAACACTTTTTTATCTGGTTATCACCACGTTATGGAACTTTTGCTACTCTACTTGTCATTTATGTTTCTGTAACTTCTACAATTGCTACAAATAAATCTACAGAGGCAACTGAAAGATCGGTAAATGCAACAGATTCGATACGAATTTTAGAAGATCAGCTTTATAAATTAAAAATTAGAGATGAAATAAAAGACAAAATTGAACTCGGGTCGAATTTGGAGATTGAAATTGATGCAAATAAAAACTATTTAATAGCCGTATCAAAAAATAACGTCGATGAAAACAATTCACAAGGTGTTATGGAGGGAAATACCAAAATTAAAAAATTAGAAGAAGCAATTGATATGAATGAATTTGGGGATTTAAATATGAGGGCCCATATGGAATTATTATTGAGAGAATCTGAATTATTCAATAACTACCTGAGTAATATCAAGGATGATGTTCAAGGTGGTAATAATCACAATAGAATTGACCACTGGAATAGTGCAAAACGAAAGGCAACTGATTTATTATCTGATTCTAATAAGATAGGCTATATCAAATTTCAAGAAAGGTTAAAAACGTATTTGGGTTCATTAGAGGGAGAACTTCAGGATATCAATAAACAAATTGTATTAAATGCTAAAAACTAATCCTATCCAATAGTCACCTTTCTGGCTTTAGTTATTCAGAGGCTTCTCTTTCTTTCCATATCACAAATATATCCTACAGTATACACTTTTGAGTTAATTTTAAAAAGAGCCAGTTAAGTTTGCATCAAGAGTAACTATGGGAATAGCAGCATTGTTCAAGCAGACAGCTCTTAGATTGCCTGATAAGGTGGCTATTGAGTTTGAAGAGCAAAGAGTGACTTTCAATGAGCTCCAGCTGAATTCAAACAAAGTGGCTAACGCATTGAACAGCATAGGCATCGCCAAAGGCGACAGGGTTGCCCAGTATCTTCCAAACTGCCTTGAGCTTGTCTATAGTGCCAATGAACATAAGCTTCAAGGAGCAGGAAATCCACCATATTCTTTCCGATTCCGGGGCAAAAGCTGTCATTACCGACATGGAAAGGCTTGCCATTGTGAAAAAAGTTATTCCAAAACTGCCTGAGCTTAAGCACATCATCCTTATTGATGGCAATGAGCATGGCACTCATAATTTTAATGAAATAACAAAAAATGCTGCCGACAAAGAGCCCGATATTATCATTAAAGATGAGGATCATTCAATAATCTTTTACACCTCAGGCACAACAGGCAAGCCGAAAGGCGCTGCATTGACACAAGTTAATATGACCTCAAATATTAAAGCCCTTGCGCAGGCATGGAAATGGGCAGAAGATGATGTCCTGCTTCTTACCCTTCCATTGTACCATATCCACGGGATAGGGGTTGCTTTGTGCGGCTCGCTTTTTGTCGGCAATTTCGCAATCCTAAGAAAGAAATTTGTTGCAGAAGAGGTGCTTGAGGCTGTTCAAAAAAGAAAAGTAACCATGTTCATGGGCGTTCCTACAATGTATTTCAAGCTTCTTGAGGTTGAAGGGCTTGAGAAATATGACACTTCCTCAATGAGGCTTTTTGTTTCAGGCTCTGCCCCACTGTCCAGGGAATTATTCCAAAGGCTGAAGAAAACTTTTGGCAAAGAAATTTTGGAGAGGGCAGGGATGTCTGAGTCGATGATGAACTTCAGCAATCCGTATGACGGCGAGAGAATTCCGGGCTCTGTCGGACCGTGCCTGCCGGGGGTCAAGGCCAGAATAACAGACCCAAGCTACAATGACGTGCCGACAGGCACAGAAGGCGAGATACTTATCAAAGGCCCGAATGTCTTTAGCGGCTATTGGCATAAGCCGATTTACAACAAACATGTTTTCAGGGACGGGTGGTTTGCAACTGGTGATATTGGAAAAATTGACGATAAAGGCTACATTTATATCGTTGGAAGGTCAAAAGACGTGATAAAATCCGGAGGCATAAATATCTATCCAAGGGAGATTGAGGACGTGATTGAATCCATGCCGCAGGTTCTTGAGTGCGCTGTTGTAGGGGTCCCTGACAAGGAATTTGGCGAGTCGGTGAAGGCTTATGTTGTCTTGAATCAAGGCTCTAAACTGGCAGAAGACGAAGTGATTGACTATTGCAGGGAAAAGCTTGCATCTTTCAAAAAGCCGAAGTTTGTTGAGTTTCTGGACATGCTGCCAAAAAACACAATGGGCAAGATTCTGAAGGAAGAGCTGAGGAAAAGGAATAAGGGGAAAT
>CAZFEZ010000109.1:0-3533 GCA_964518225.1 uncultured Methanosarcinales archaeon
TGCCGAGCTTAGGGCAGCAGCCTCTGTCGCCCTTACAAAATCCAGCGCTAAGTTCCTGTCCATAAACCACCTGTGCCTGCGCATTACCACCATCTATTTAAACTTTTCCATTTATCATACTTCATCATACAAAAATAGAAAGCTTTATAAACATGTTTAAGAATGCTATTTAGGGGATTTGAATGAAAGAACGGGTCACTATAACTCTTGACAAGGATTTAATCAGCCATATTGACAAGAGAATAGACGGAATCAACATAAAGAACAGGTCGCAGGAGATAGAGCTGTTGCTTGCCGAGGCTCTTGGCACAAACATCCCTGGCAAGGCCGTCCTTTTGGTTGGCGGAAGGGGAACAAGATTAAGACCATTGACAGACAAGACTCCAAAAGGCTTGCTAGAAGTTCAGGACAAGACAATCATAGTGCATCTGTTTGACTTATTGAAAAAATACGGCATAAGGGATGTGGTCTTATCAACCGGCTACCTAAAGGACAAAATAAAAGAGCGATTGGGGGACGGCAGTAGTTTTGGCATGAACATAAGCTATATCGAGGAAAATGAGCCGTTGGGAACTGCAGGCCCTTTGAGGCTGGCGAAGAAGTATCTCAAGGACAGCTTTATCGTTTCAAACGGCGATGAATTGAAGGACATAAACATTCCAAGGATGTTCAGGCTGCACAAAAGGAAGGATGCGCTGGCAACAATTGCCTTGACAACAGTTGACGATCCGTCCCATTACGGGGTTGCAAGACTGGACGGCTCGAGAATCATAGAGTTTGTTGAAAAGCCTTCTAATCCGCCGTCCAATTTGATTAATGCAGGATTTTATATCTTAGAGCCGGAGGTTATCGACATGATACCAGATGGGTTTTCAATGCTCGAAAAAGATGTCTTTCCAAAGCTTGCCCAACTAGGCAGATTAAGGGGGTTTCCGTTTGCAGGGCAGTGGTTTGATATAGGCAATATTGAAAGGTACAAGACAGCCCAGAAAAACTGGAGAGGGATATCCCGCTTTGAAGAGGAAGAGAATGAGATGGGGTGAAAAATTTAGTAAACTTTTGAAATTTAAGGTAGTTACTATTAAAGATTTTTTTAGTGATTCCGGGCTATTTCAAAAATACAAAAATCTGGGGCTTAAGAAAGGTGATATGGCAATAGCGGCATTTGCTGACAAAGAAAATGCGGATTTCTTAATTTCAGAAAACAGACATTTCTTAAAAGATTTTAAAACCAGAAAATTTAAAATATTAAACGCTAAGCAGTTTCTTGAGGAGGTTATAAAAACCTAAAAATGCTCTCAGAAATCTTCAAAGCTTATGATGTTAGGGGAATCTACGGCCAGAATCTAACAGAGGATATCGCTTACAGGATAGGGAGGGCTTTTGTTTATTTCCTTAAGTGCAAAAATGTGATTGTCGGCACTGATATGCGCATTTCTTCTCCAAAGTTAAGCAGGGCTTTCATGAATGGAGCTGCAGACCAGGGGGCAAATGCAGTTTACATAGGCCAGGTCTGCACCGACGCTGTTTACTTCGCTTCCGGGTTTCTAAAAAAGCCTGCAGCCATGTTCACCGCTTCCCATAACCCTAAGCAGTATAATGGAATGAAATTCTGCAAAAGCGATGCCGTCCCAGTCAATGAAGACACGGGGTTAAGAAGGGTAAAAGAGATTATTGAGAATGAGGAATACAAAAAAATCAGCATAACCAATCATGGAAAAATAATTTGGAAAGACATTTTAAAAGAATACACAAAACACGTAAAAAATTTCATTAACGCTGAAAAGCTTGGAAAATTGAAAATTGCAGTTGATGCCGGCAATGGAATGGCCGGAAAGATTATTCCATTGGTTTACAGGAATCTTCCAATAACCATTGTACCGCTTTACTTCAGGCTTGACGGAAATTTCCCGAATCATCCTGCAGACCCTTCAAAATATGAGAATTTGAAAGAACTGCAGAAGGCTGTGAAGGAGAAAAACTGCGATTTTGGCATGGCTTTTGACGGCGATGCCGACAGGATTTTTTTTGTCGATGATAAGGGCAATATTGTTAACAGCTCACTTATTTCAGCCTTGATAATCAAGAATATTTTAATGAAAAACAAAAAGCAAAAAATTATTCACAACTTGGTTTGCGGCCACATAGTGCCTGACACGATAAGAAAATACCATGGATTTCCAGTTCTTGAGAGGGTGGGCCATTCATTCATAAAAGAAACAATGAGGAAAACAAAAGCCATCTTTGCCTGCGAGCATTCAGCTCATTATTATTACAAAGAGAATTACAGGGCGGATTCCGGAATCATAACAAGCCTCATTGTCGCTGAGATTGTTTCAATGGAGGGCAAGCCGTTATCAAAATTATTGGAAGAATTCCGAAAATACAGCACAATCGAGGAAACCAGCATAGAGGTCAAGAACAAGGAGTCAAAATTGATGGAGATTGAGTTACAATATAAGCGACAAAACCCTATAAGAGTGTCAAAGCTCGACGGCATTACAATTGAGTTTGACGGCTGGTGGTTCAACGTAAGGCCGAGCAACACAGAGCCGCTGCTGAGGCTGAATCTCGAGGCTGATTCTGAGAAATTGATGAACGAGAAGAAAGAGGAGTTGCTTAGCGCCATGAAGCGGTGAAAAGCAAAATATTTAACCAGACTGCGATTTCTCATAGAAGCAATGCATGCGCCGTTAGCATACAGTTTGATGCACCATAAAGAGGATCGGCATTGAAATAGTGGACTAGCAAAAAAAGCGCTTAGATTGGCCGGTATTGATATGCTTGCCACAGCCATTCCAGCCTCCCTTTCCATTGCAAGAAGCATAATTAATGAAGAGGTTGCAGGTGGAGAGCTTGAAATAATCTGCAGGAAATACGCATCGGGCAAAATCATGGTTTATATACCTGAAGGGTTATATGCGGCGGTCTTAGATAAACAAGCTTATATAATAGCAATATATCCTTAATTCAAATGGGACAGCAAGAGGTTTATACTTTCCTGAAAAAGAACAGGAACAAATGGTTCACGTCTAAAGAGATAGCCCACAGGTTAAAGGCTTCTGTCGGCTCGATAACGACATGCCTTAAGAAGTTGAGGGACAGCTCCTCTGTGAGCTACAGGTATCCGAACAAGCTGGGCCAGGGAAGGAATTCTTACGTCTATAAGTTCAGGGAATAGAATTTTAAAATTGATATTTTTTATTGAAATGCCTTATTGTCAAAGGCAAGAAGAACTAAATGTAATGGCACAAGGAGAACTTCAACCAAAACTCAATAACGATTGAACATTAACTAAAATAATCTTTAAAAAACAGAAATAAAAAATAAGGGCCCTTAGTAGCCCATGTCTTCTCCGCCCATGCCTCCCATTCCAGGCGGCATTGCAGGGCCTTTGCCTTTTGAGCCAGAAGATGCTATCACATCATCAATCCTTAAAATCATTATTGCAACTTCTGAAGCTGACGAGACTGCCTGAGTCTTTATCTTCAAAGGCTCTATGACTCCTTTTTTCCATGAATCAGTCACTTTGC
>CAZFEZ010000110.1:0-3525 GCA_964518225.1 uncultured Methanosarcinales archaeon
AATCCAGGATAACCCGTATCATGCGAGTCCAAACTTATTGATGCGTAGTGGCTCGGGACATTCAGATGCCTTAACAAGTCAGTTGCAAGTTGATACTTATCTCCTGAATATTGTAAATTTCTCATTTTTAATTATTTCGTCAAGCTTTTAGTATATCCTCAATTGTTATTGAATCCCCCAGGGTAATTTCGGAGTTCGGATGGTAATCAAAAGTGAATTTATCGAAAACCAACTGGTTCCCCTTTCTCTCAACAAATTTTCCCCGATTTGCATAAGCGCCGGTTATTAAGTATTCCTGCCCCTGTTTAAAATAAACGAAACCATCTACAGAATCAGCTTCTTCACCACTAGCTGTGACTTCTATTTTTATTCCCCTTCGTTCCAGCATTTTTGCTATTAGATGGGAAAGGCAGCTTGTAGTTAATTTGTGTTTCTTGCCAGTTAATTTGTCTGCATTCATGTTTATCACCTAATGTTAGAGACTGTATCATCTTAAACTTTATGTCACAAATTCATAAAATTTATAAATAAAGACTCATTTGTGTCTTTTATGACACATATAGCAGAGCAGGTAAAGGTATTTCTGGACAATGACTTCATCATAAGGAACTGTTTGTTCAGGAACATAATAAGCCTGAGGGCGCTTGCTCGGCATATCATCCAAACTCTGGATTTACAAGATAAAAATCTTGATGCGGTTATCAGCGCTGTCAGAAGGTACAAAAGAGAAGAAAAGAACAAAACAGAGGCAGAGCTGAAAAAGCTTTTTTCCCGGATTTCAGTCAAAACAAGGAGCAATATTGCCGATATCTGCCTGAGAAAGAGCAAAAAGATAGTGGAGCAGTTAAGCAAAATCAACTCGATAGTCGATGTTGAGAAAGGAGAGGTCATAAGGATCATACAGGCAGAGGAAAGCATAAGGATAATACTTGATGAAAAAAATCTGGACAAGTTTTTTGATTATTTTTCAAAAAGCGACTGCATTTCAACTGAAAAGAGCCTGATAGAAATTAATTTGCACTTCACTCTTGAAGCTACAAGAACAAAAGGGGTATTGTCGCTGATATCATCAGGCTTAAACGCAGAGGACATAAATATCGTTGAAATAATAAGCTGCGCGCCTGAACTGCTGGTTTTTATAAAAAAAGAGGATTTGCTTAAGGCGCTGAATGTGATAAACAGCCTCGAAAGCATTATGAAGGCCTGAACAAAATTTATAAACAAGGCAAAAATAATTTTTTCTATGAAAGAAACCATCTTTTTTGACATAGACACCCAATACAGATTCATGCACAAAAAAGGCAGTTTTTATGTGAAAGGTGCGGAGAAAATAATCCCGAATCTCAAGAGGATAACACAGTTCGCAAAGGAAAAAAGTATTTCTGTAATCGCCACAATTGATAGGCATAATATTGGAGGGCAAGAGAAAATAAAAGAAACAATGCTTAGCCATGCAATTTCTGTTCCAAATAAAATACTGGACTATACGGCTATTGGGCAGTTAAGGCAAAAAGACAGGCTCCTGATTGAAAAGCAGAAGCATGATGTCTTCTCAAATCCAAATACGAAAAAACTGCTGCAAAGCGTGAAAAAAGCCTATGTGTATGGAGTTGCAACTGATTACTGCGTCAAAGAAGCTCTTTTGGGCTTAATGGACATGGGAATTCAAACTTATGTAATTAAAGACGCGATAAAATCGACATCAAAAGCTAATGAAAAGGAATACCTTGCCTTATTCAAGAATAAGGGCGCAAAGCTTTTGACGACGTCTCGGTTATTGAGGCTTAAGAATCTTTAATCAACAACTAATAAATTTCAGATATATTTTTAAATATAGCTTAATATCAGTTGTTAAAAGGGGAATTCTGGGAGTTTATGGGAAGCAGGTATAACATAGGATTGCAGTACGATAGTCAGACAGGAAGTTTAATTAATTTTGAGGGTATAAAAAGTTACATAGCTTCGTCTCATTTATTTGATATAAAAAAAGCTTATAGTTGTCCTGTCACATTCTTAATCACAACAGCAGATGACGCATCGGCACTTTTTACACCATACTGTTTTTATTTAGGTTTTTCAGGTCATTTGGGAGAGCTGCACCTGTCCAATTCGATAAAATCCACAATTGAAATTGCAGAAAAATTGAAAAAAATCAGATTCGACCCAAATTTCTTAAGGCTGATTTTAGGCCATTTCGACGGAGAAGCTGAATTTATCAATGAATCCCGGGGGGTTGCGGAAGATTTACAAAAAAGATTTTATTCAGGAGGTGATGTTTGGTATGCAGAATCGTCAAATGATTTTCAATTATTTTTATGCGCTAAAAAAAAGATGTTCAATCGCGAAGATGGCAATTTTAAAAAATTACTTTCGCTAGGAGCTTCTAAACCTGTTTCTAGTTTAGATGAACTATTGCATAGAATAGAACAATCTTAAATATCAACCACAACAGTCGCTTTCCAATTGTCTTTCACTTTCTTAACCTCAAACATGTGCATTGTGACTGCCTTTATGTCGTTCTCCAATTTTTGTTTTTGCGGATTTATTGCGTCGCCTTCGAGGACTGCTTCAAGCTTATATTCTTTATCTTCAGTTATTGAAACCCCGGCTTTTTTGAAAACCATATATTTCGAATCTTTTAGAAATAAAATTTCTGATAAAAAATCGTACAGCAGATTGTCTATTTTTTCATTCTCCAATGCAAACTCTAACTTTTTCTTTGCGTCTACTGTATTAAGGTCTGCGCTCAGCTCAAAGATCACCAGAGCTGCGTTTTCAAACAGTTCACTTAGGTTTTTTCCGTAAGCCTCAAATGCAATGTCTGCTATTGCAACATCTTCAAGAAACCTGTATTTCTTCTTGTCATTTTTAATGCTCATTTTAATGCTGGAAAACCTCCCCCACAATCCATATAAAGAATATGCCGAGCGCAAGCAATAAGAGCTGGGCGAGCGATTTCTTAACATCCTTTTCTTTGTGTATTTCAGGTATGAGGTCTGTGCTTGCTATGTAGACAAAGCCGCCGACAGCAAAGGAAGTAAGGAAAATTGTCGAGTTTTCTATCGCATTTGAGTAAAAGTAAGCGGCGAGCGCCCCTATCACCGCAGTCAGGGCAGTCATAAAATTATAAATCATGGCTTTTCCCTTTGAAAAGCCGCCATAAATCAAAATTGAAAAATCAGCTATCTCCTGCGGTATCTCATGCGCTATAATCGCTATTGTAGAAACGATGCCCAGTGAAGTGTTAGTCATAAAGCTTATTGCGATGACTGCCCCGTCAAGGAAATTGTGAATTGCGTCGCCCATCATGTTTAGGTAGGTGAATGCGTGAACCTCTTTCTCTCCGGTATGGTGGTGGTGCCAGTACAGGAATTTTTCCAGAATGAAAAATGACAGTATGCCCAGCAAGATAAAAACAGGCACGCTTTCCTTATACCCGCCTTCAAGCGCCTCCGGAAGCAAATCAAGAAATGCCGCCCCAAGCAAAGAGCCTGCAGCAAAGCTAACCAAAAAAAACAGGATTTT
>CAZFEZ010000111.1:0-1329 GCA_964518225.1 uncultured Methanosarcinales archaeon
TTTCCTTGAGGTGATGCACCACTCTTTCTGTTGCAGACCTTGTGTTTGTAAAAATCAATGTGGTTTTATGGTCCTGAATCAGTTCATCAATTAAGGAGTACATTGAGTTGTGCATGATGGAATGCCCAATGCCAACCAGGTCCGGAACCGGTGACAAGACTTTCAGGTCCATGTTTTTCAGGAACTGCACGTCAACAATCTTGCAGTCCCTGAGCTTTCCTTTTTCGCAGCCCACAAGAAATTTTGCAATCTCCTCCAGTGGCGCAATTGTCGCGCTTAAGCCGACCCTTGCCATTGACGGCGAGATTGCATTCAGCCTCTCAACGGACAATGACATATGTACGCCCCTTTTATTTTCCGCCAGGGCATGGACCTCGTCAATAATGAGCCAGTCAACATTTCTAAGCAGCTCCCTGAATCTTATCGAGGATAGTGTTATAGCCAGGCTTTCAGGTGTTGTTATCAGAATATGCGGAGGATTATTCAGCATCTTCGCCTTTTCCGATGCTGAAGTGTCGCCTGTCCTTACGGCCACCCTTATGTTTAATTTCTTGCCGGCAATCTTTTCCATCTCTTTCAGTGGCTCAACAAGATTTACCTGAATGTCATTGCTTAAGGCTTTCAGCGGAGAGACGTAAACACAATAAATTCTCTTTTCAAGAATTCCCTTTTCGCTCGCATCAACCAGCTCATTCAGGATTGAAAGGAAAGCCGTCAAAGTCTTTGTTGCTCCAGTTGGGGCGCTGACAAGTATATTGTTTCTTGAATGGATATCCATCACGCCAAACAACTGGGGCGTTGAGAATTCCTTAAATCTGCTGAAGAACCATCTATCCACGACAGGGTTCAGAATATGCTTGATCTGCTCCGGCTTGTATGGTTTTTCTGCATATGTTATCATTTTATTTACCGACGATAAGTTAATGTTTTCTATATTGAAAATAAATGAGCTTACTTAAAATGTTACTAAATGATAATATGTAGAAATTTATAAAGATTTGGTGTACTACAAAAGGCCAAGTGATTTTAATTCTTCATTTAAACCCATCTCTCTGGCTTCTTGGACAATTCTAGATTTATCTGTGTCTTCATGTGGGGCAATCTGTGTGTAGGCATCTAAAACACGAACAATTTGTTCAATATCATCCCTTGTTATAGTAATGCTGTCCCTCATCCCCAACTTATCATATACCAAACTTACAATATGTTGCGAATCTCCCGTGATAACTGCCATATCTGCATAGAATCCGTTTGATGCAAGATACTCTAATCCACTTTTTCCATACTTCTTCAGTTCTGAAACCGCTTTACGTGCAGTTCCTAAACTCT
>CAZFEZ010000111.1:1364-2140 GCA_964518225.1 uncultured Methanosarcinales archaeon
GAACTAAGGCTTCTAAAAAACTAAATCTTTATAAATTAATGAAGATTTCCAAGTTATGTGCTAACTCAACTTAGCCATTCTAACACCGCAAGGTGTGAATGAAAAAATACAATAAATAAAATAATTTCAAAAATCACGAGAGCGGCTTTTATCTGCACAGCGTGATAAAAGCAAACAGCTTTTAATGCATTGCGCCGAGGAGGAGCACGAAGGCAAGATGCTTCCATGGCATAATGCCGAGGCGCACAAAAATGCGTCGCAGACGGATGAAAATTTTAAGATTAAACTGATATTAACAATTAAAAATGGCAACAATGTACGATGCTGATGTGCAGGAGCTTGTTTCAAGGGCAGCTGAAGAGCTGAAAAAAATCCCTGAAATAAAACCTCCGGAATGGGCTAAGTTCGTCAAGACTGGCGCTCACAAGGAAAGGCCTCCTGCAGATAATGATTGGTGGTTCATTAGGACAGCTTCCGTAATGAGAACAGTTTACAGGCTGGGTCCTGTTGGCGTTTCAAAATTAAGGACAAAATACGGAGGCAAGATGAACCGGGGAGTCAAAAAAGAGCATTTTTTCAAAGGTTCCGGAAGTATACTCAGAAAAGCCCTGCAGCAGCTTGAAAAGGCGGGCTTTGTCAAATTTGTTGAAAAGGGCGTGCACAAGGGCAGAATTATAACTCCGAAAGGAAGGGCATTCCTGGACAAGATAGCGATGCAGATTCAGGGCATAAAGCCGAAGCACGAAGTGAAAGTGCAGGAAAAAGTTGAAGTCAAG
>CAZFEZ010000111.1:2361-3463 GCA_964518225.1 uncultured Methanosarcinales archaeon
CCTGTTAAAAAAAATTTTGGAGCAGATAACCCCAAAGAAGAAGGAAATCAATATTAAAAGAGTATAACAGCAAAATTAAAGATTTTAAATAAAAATTATAATTCAAGGTGGGAAAATGGCGATTAAGATTATTCAAGGCGAACAATACTTTCTTGCTCCAAGTGGTAAAAATATAACGTTAAATATAGGTTATATGGGGGATTCAGCCATAGTTACTTTTGATGAAAAATTGATTAAAAACTTAGCAAAAAAATTAGGCTTCCCGTTATTTGAGCCTTATGACCTTCGCCAAGCTCAAAAATGTTTGGAAGATAAACGTATATCGGTAGTTATTGAGTGGTAACTGATAAAAATCAAGTATTTTAAAAAGTGATATCATGGGAAATATGATTATTCAAGGAAAACACGGTTATAGTTATGAACGGGGTAGCCAACTGGTTGTAGGCCTATACAGTAAATATGGTACCGCTAGAATCCTTTTTGATCTTTATTTCCTTAAAAAATTTAGCAGGGAATTAGGTTCCTCAATATCTAATCCTCAACAATTTCATAAACTTTTTGAAAATAAAAAGGTTTCAATAGTTATTGAATGGTAGTGGATAAGAATCAAAACCTTTAATTTTTTATTTTCACAAAAAAATGGCACGATACAAGCATCCAAGCAGGAAGAAAAGGCTCGCAAAGTTCAGGAAACAAACTAGATGGGCTCCTTTTTGGACAGTGCCAAAAATATACGGAAAGACAAGAAGAGTGCATCCGGGAAGGCACACCAAGATGAAGAGAAGCTGGCGAAGAAGGAAGAACAAGGCGTAAAAATGAAAACGGATACTTATATAGTTTCATACTGGGGGAAATATCAAGAATATCACGGACTGCATTTGACATATAAGGTAATCAGTGCCAATGGAAACCTTGTGGAGTTATGCATTTTACCTTACGGCATAAGTGCAGGTTTTGTCCCAAAAGAAATAAAATCAGAAATCTCAGACGAACTTGCCAATGGCGGAATCGAGATTAAGCCAAAATTTGTCGAGCCTATATTGAATTAAAATGGCAAAGAAAGAAGAATCACCAAAAAAAGTACTGGAAAGGGTTTACACAA
>CAZFEZ010000112.1:0-3430 GCA_964518225.1 uncultured Methanosarcinales archaeon
GTATTTTGAAAAGGCCAAGAAAGCAAAGAAAAAGATTGAAGGCGCTGAAAAGGCGCTGAAGGAGAGCCTGAGGAAATTGCAGGAGCTGGAGGCTAAAAAAGAGAAATTATCCTTGGAAAAATACAAGCAGGAAAAGTTCAGGGAAAGAAAGCCGGAATGGTATGAGAAATTCAGGTGGTTTGTAAGCTCCGAGGGCTTTTTGGTTGTGGGCGGGAGAGATGCCACTTCAAATGAGATTGTTGTGAAAAAGCATACAGAATCAACCGATTTGGTGCTCCACACAGACATGGCAGGCTCGCCTTTCTTTGTTGTGAAGAGCGGTAACAGGCAGATCGGCGCCAAAACAAAAGAAGAGGCGGCAGATGCAACATGCACATTCAGCAGGGTGTGGAAGCTCGGGCTGCAGACAAGCCCTGTTTTCTATGTGCTGCCTGAGCAGGTAAGCAAGAAAACCAAGTCAGGGGAGTTCATGGGAAAAGGCGCTTTCATGGTTTACGGCAAGACAAATTACATCGGCAACAAGGTAAATCTGGCAGTGGGAATGAATGAAAAGCGGCAGGTGATGGCTGGCCCCCTTGATGCGGTCAAAGCCCACTGCAGCCAGTATGTTGTTTTAGCCCAGGGCGATGAAAAAGTCAGCTCGGTTGCAAAATACATCCAGCACAAGATTGGCGGCTCTATAGATGAGATAATAAGGGCGCTGCCGAGCGGCGGGTTTAAGGTCAAGAAAGAGTAGGATAAACTCACCAAAAACTTGGACGTTGAAAAATTCAATAACAAAAAAACTCATTAACGAAAACTCAATCACGATTGAACAATAACGAAAATAAAGCAATAAAAAATAAAATAAATGCATAGGCAAGGCAGAGAGGCTGTGTGCAAAATACAGAAAGAAAGGATATAAGCTGCCTTTGCTGCCGAGCACTAAATAATGTGCGAAGCACGGATTTAAGATTCAATAAGAAATGATTAAACATTAACAAAATCGGCATAGATGCATTAAAAAATTTTATAACTAAAAAACAAAAAAATGCTAATCCCAATCCAGTCAGAATCCCCAAAATTCAAATGCAGCGCATGCGGAAGCTGCTGCAGCCATATCAGGGGGATGGTTCCAAAAGAAGACAGGGAATTCATCAGGGAGTTTGCCTTCGGGAAAATGCCCGTGGTACAGCTCGTTCCTGCAGAGCAGATGACATTTCCTTTGTGGGACTGGGAGGCGAAAAGATTTATGGAATGGCAGCATGAAGCCGATGTTGACGCCAATATAAAGCCGTTGAGGGCAGTCATGGACATGAATTCCAACAGGGCAATCATATTGACATATTTCATGGACAGCAAAACAGACGCATGCCCGTTTCTTAAAAACAATAAATGCTCAATCTATGATACAAAGAGAGCCTATGTCTGCAGATTGTTCCCGTTCAACAGGGGACCTTTCTTAAATCAGGAAAGTATGCCTACAAATCAGGGAATGTTTGGGGAATGCGGCGCAATGGAGCATATCCTGCCGCGGTTGCCAGATGATTTCGGTAAGATGGTAAACTTCTTAAATCAGGCTTTTCCGGACGGCTCTTTCCTTAATGCCGTGCAAAATGAAATCATTATAGAATGGGCAAACAGGACGATAATAGACCTTATAAGGAAAAAAGTTATAAAGCCTGCAATTAATTACCCTTACGAATTTTTGCTCAAACGGATTTCAAGCTCAGCTAAAGTTGACTTCACAGATTTTTTAGTTGAGTCCAGTTACCTGACAGAAAATGAAATGCAGGATTTAATTAAAAACTTTGACAGCAATCTTGACGCTGAACAAAAGATAATGCATTTTTTAAGCAGCTCATAATGATTTCATCACACGATATGCGAATTTTAGAGGCAAAAAGCGATATCCCAAGGCGTAGCTTGATGGAGAATGCAGGCAGGGCAGTCTATCAGGCCATGAAGCATAGGTTTGACTTAACTGACAAGAAAATTCTTGTTGTTTGCTACCACGGCAATAATGGCGGCGATGGATTTGTAGCTGCCAGATACTTATGTGATGAAGCTGAAACCGATGTTCTTTTTATAGGCGACGAGTCCAAGCTGAAAAAAGAGGCCTTGGCCAATTTTAAGAAGATTGAGCGCAATGAAAAAATACAGTTTTTGGTTGACGACGAGGTTGATTTTGACGAATACGACTTTATTATTGACGCAATTCTGGGCATTGGGATACGGGGAAGGCTGAACAGCGAGATTTCCGCAATAATTGATGATATAAACGGCACAAAAGCATGCAAAATATCTGTTGACATTCCGACAGGCCTGGATCCCGACACAGGAGACATTGCTGATAAATGCATTAATGCAGACTTGATTGTGACGTTTCACGACATGAAAAAAGGGCTTGAAAAATTCCAGGATAAAGTTGTTGTTGCCGACATAGAGCTGCCGAAATAACGAAATGTTTATATATCATCACCTTGAGTGATGAACTTCTTATAGGGAACTTTGACAATTTGATAATCTTTCAAGATTCTCTAAAAGAAGTGAAATGGCTGAACCAAAAGAGCGTATATATATTGTTGCTATAGTTGGTATTGTCGCCATTGTTGGCATTGTTCTTGGGATGTACGGCATTAATAAGAATTATTTGGGTTCTGAGCCTGTGTTTGACGAAGAAGGAGACCTTGTGGGAGGGGCGCTTGCAACGCAAAGCAGTTTAGAGCTTAAGTCTTATTATTTAAACATAGCCAAAACGCCGCTTTCAACGCTCGGCCTTGGAAGGAATTTAGCGAGCAAAAGGGTTTACCAATCATTTACTGCCCCAACAGATCTTCCATTGCAGTATGTCAAAGTGGCTATTGCCAAGGTTGGAGCGCCAGCACAGCAGATTATGGTCTCAATCCGCGGAACAAGAACCGGCCCGGATTTGGCTTCAGCTGTACTTTCCACAAATCCTGACTCTGTTTCAGGCACAGCGCTTTCCCTGCCAGACGCCGAATCTGCGGATCCGACCCAAACAGCTTCTGTACTGAATATGATTGCGACATTTGACTCTCCTGTCGCCCTTGCAGTCGAAACAAAATATTTCTTGGTCCTTTCATCAGACAAAGTAAACTACAATAATTTCTACCGGGTGGCAGTTGACAACACCAATCCATATTTCGGAGGCAATGTCATCGTCGGCTCTGTCGCTAGGCCAAAGCTCGACGCCGTCGCGACATTGGCTTTTGGCAAGCCCTCAATCACTGTTCTTTCTCCGAATGGAGGGGAATTGTTCGATATAGCAAGTACTTTGAAAGCCAGCTGGTGCGGTGACGGCGCTCTCCCGCCTTTTCCCCAGGGGCTTGTTAAAGTATTTCTTAATAAGCAGGATGGATCATTTATGAAACAACTCGCAGAATTAGGGGGTATTACCACCTGCCCGGCAGCCAACTCTGTGGACTTC
>CAZFEZ010000113.1:0-3424 GCA_964518225.1 uncultured Methanosarcinales archaeon
GGCGGATTCATTGCCCTGTAGTGCCCTTTATTCCCGGGAATATTTTGGCAGGTGCTCGGCATTGTCCATTTCACGCTGCAGTCCTTTAAGTCAAAAGCGTAAATGCTGCAGTCAGCTGCCGTCATCAGAATGCTGTTGTCATAGTAAGTTATCCCTCTTCCGGAATATCTTGGCATGCCCTCTATTTTATCCTTCGGAACTTCGTATTTGCAAAGAATTTTTCCGTCTTTTGCGCCCAAGGCAAAGAATTGGCCGTCAAAGGTTGCTGTGTAAACCGTGCCGTTTATGACCAATGGCGGAGTCCAGCTGCCCCTAACCGGAATTCCCCCTTTATCGCGGACAAACGGATTTCGCCTGGGGATTTCCCATGCCCATTTTATCTCAAGATTTTTGGCATTTCTTGAGTTGATTTGGGATTGCTTATGGTAAAAGCTGTTTGTGTATTGCTCAAAGCCCGGATATTTCCAGTCCTTCTCCTCAATAGTTTTAGAGAAGGAAATAAAAGCTACAGAAAGCGACATTAAAAAGAATGCTGCCAAGATTTTTTTATGCATTTTATTGCCTTAGCGAGTTAAAAATTGCTTCCATTGAATTGGTGTAATTTTCAAACTTTTCATTCTGCTCTGAAAATTTTCTTGCATTTCTGCCAATCTCCTCGGATTTTTCTTTATTTTTTATGATAAACTTGAGGGCATCGCTAAACTCCTGCCTGTTTTCCGGATCCACAACCAGAATATCATTGGATTCTGTTGTGTTTTTATATATTCCTTTTTCCTTAACCCCTCTGCCGATAATGGCGGGCCTTCCGACAGCCATCGCTTCTCTTGCAATCTGCGGCCCGTGCGTGCCTTTCGGAAGATACGGGGTTTCTTCGCTCTCAGGGCAAACTATGCAGGATGAAGATTTCATTATGCCTGGAACTTGCCACGGGGGAATGAACGGCACAAAAACAAGTTTATCCAGAACTGACAATTTTCTTGCATGCTCCTTCAGTTCTTCAGCGCTGTTTCCGGCCTCGGTAACAAAAGCAATCCTGAAATCCTCGTCTTTAATTGCGGATGCGGCATTTACAAATTCATAGGTTTTTTTCAGCCCGGAAATTTTTCCGAAATAAGTGAAGATTGCAGTTTCTTCCCCAACTCCGAATTTTGAAAAATCAAATGGCTTGGCATCAGGATTGAATTCCTTCAGATTGATGCTTCTGGCTGCATGCACCAGCTTATTGGCGTCAAGATTGTGCTCAATCATCTTTTCCATTGTGTTTGAGTAGCCGATGATTTTGTCCGCATTGCTGAAGCATTCGACGAAAACTGATTTTAACTGAGAGAATGAAAACAATCTTGTTATGTCAGAGCCTGCATGCTGCAGCAGCCACGGCTTGTTTGTTAGCTTTTTAACCAGCAAAGCGGAAACTCCGTAAGGAAGAAGGTAATGCGAGTAGACTGCATCAATATCATATTTTTTTATTATGTCCAAAGCTATGCTAGCTATTCTTGATTCATAATATCTTGAAAAGGGGATTGACGACCTGAATTCAGGGGATGTGCTGAAAAGCTCCACATTTTTTGGCTCCAGCAACTGCATTTCATTTGATTCTATATGCTCTCTGTATCTCGGCTCGGCCTCCCAGCAGTTCGAGACTACATAAACGCTATGGCCTTTTTCTCCCAATGCCTTTGCAAGCCAGTAGGACTGGGCAGAAACTCCTCCTTCAATAGGGGGGTATTTGCTGATGAACAGTAAATTCATAGCAATAAGAAATCTGCATATTTTTAAATAACTTTGCTTACCTGAATCAGCTCTTCCTTCGGCTTTTGCAGCATTCTTGGCCTGCTGTAGAAGTAAGAGAAATATTCATAGATCTGGTTTCTGCTCGGCATGTATTTCAATTTCGGACCATCTATGTCAATTACATTTCTTATTTTAATCTGCCCGTCTTCGATATAAAACAGTTCAATGCTCTCTTTCCATGACGTAGGCGCATTTAAGGCTCTGGAAATCCTAAAATAATCAAATCCAAACCATTCTTTAGGTAATGGCTTTGTCAGTCTAAAATCAATGTTTTTATTTTTTAGGCAACCGAGCAAAAACAGCAATTCTGTCTTGTTTTGGGACTGGCCTTTTCTGACGGAAATTAATAATCTTTTAATTGATTTATTTCCGATTTTATTCAGGCTATCGTTTATGTTAAAATCATCTAAATCTATGTTCAACAAATAGAAACCATAAGGATTTTCCTGATTGAGATTGTTTATTTCAGCCTTTGAGCCGTTGCAATAGATTATTTTCCCGTTGTCCAATTCAAAATATTCTCCAAGCTGTCTGCTTTTGTCCTGGATTGTGATATGCTCCCAGTATTCGGGCTCTTTATTGCTTTCTGTGATCTGCGCTGCCTTTGCAAGCTGCTCTGCCTCCGGTATTTTGTCAAATGCCTTCCAGCATTGAGGGTCAGTAGCAAAAGGAGTTCCTGAGTAGCCATAAGCGATGCACGGCGCTCCCCCGCCGCATCTCTCGAATAACTCGCAATTTCCGCACTTTTCATTTTTATAGTTATTCTTGTCCCTCAGCTTCCACATCCATTCGTTTGCGTACCATATCTCAAACAGAGACTGCTCCATCAGATTCCCGACCTTGATTGGAAGCCTTCGGCAGGGGTATACAGTTCCGTCGCAGAGGACAGTCATTCCCCTTGTGCCAACCGCATCGCAATGATTGGCCCATGGCTGCCTGTCCTGCGCTTTAGAATCCGCCATGAAATATAATGTTCTGTTCCTGCTTAGATTTGTCTTTGAGCCCTGCCTTTCCAATTCCTTTGAAATGCGGGTTATTTTTTCATAATGCCCTTTCACATCCATGGGCTGCAGCATCTGCTGCTGGATTTGCTTTCCGGCGCCCCATGGCACCAGCCTGTCGCTCCAAAGTGTATGCACTCCCAAGCTTTTTGCTATTTCCAGGACTCTGAAGTACTCCTTGCTGTTGATGCTCGTCACAGTGAAAGAAAAGCTTGTGTGGACTCCCTCTTCAACAAGGATTTTTGCAGACTCAACTATTCTTTTGTAGGCTCCCTTGCCCCTTATGTAGTCATTTGTATGCTCTTCCCCTTCTATGCTGATCTGGAAGTTGTCAATATTGAAGCCCTTTAATTTTTTAGCAATGTCTTTTGTTACATAAAATCCGTTGCTCATTATTGTAAACCTTAATTTGTTTCTGTTCTCGTGAATTTTTTCAAGAATGTCGAAAATATCCTTTCTCACAAATGGCTCACCTCCAGTAACCTGCATCCTGCCGTTTATCCCCCACAAGCCAAGCAGTTCAATGTATTCGTCAACAATGCCCAGCATCTTCGGCAGTGGCATTTCCGGTGTTTCGTAAGAAGTCTGGTAGCAGTGCTTGCACCTAAGGTTGCACCTCTCTGTGATGTGCC
>CAZFEZ010000114.1:0-3407 GCA_964518225.1 uncultured Methanosarcinales archaeon
ATTGGTGCAGGATAACACAGTGATTACAGGCACTTTCAATGACTCTTTAGGAAGGTCAGGAACAGTATCGGGAGATATATGCGGCAAAAGCATTTCAGCATTCAGCTGGGAGTTTTCATCAGGTTTTGCCGCAGGGACCGCCAAATCAAGCGCACTGGGTAATAAAATAAATTTCATAAATTTGAAGGGGGCAGACAGCGGAGTGCCGATAAAATTAACCGGAACATTGACAAAGCAGTGATAAACAAGATTTGAAGGGTAACACAAATGCCACAATCCACCATAGACAAAATATTTCGTTTTTACAGGAGTTTCCAAGGGCATTATGGGAACGAGCACGAGATTTTATATGAAACAGAACCGTTTTTAAACGGTGTAGGTGGTGGCGGTGGTGGATTTTTAGAGTATGCAGTAGAACTTGCACAAAAGGCACAAAAAGAAGGATATCGTATTGTTATCATGGAACAACCTTCTATAATGTCAAGTAGGTACCCATTACATAAAGAAGACGAGGAGAAAATTAAAAAATTGTTAGGTTTGTAAAACTAATTTATTCCTCATCTCTCAATCTCATAAACTCCGGGCCGCATAAACACTTTGTCTGTACTTGCTGCAATTCCTCTTTCAAGCATCATTTCTTCCGAGCTTATTTGCGCAGCGCCCAAGGCGATTAACTCATTTTTCAGTGTCATTACTGCAACAGCTTCTCCTTTGATAATTTTGCCGTTCAATTTGCTTATGCCGGGAACCTTCAAGTCAGCGCCATGGCACAAGCTTTCCACAGTAGTGTCAAAAACCCAAATTTTAGGCAGATGGTCTGCGCCACTCTCAACAGGCTGTATGATTTTTCTCAAAAACTTTTCATTCTGCTCTTCTTTCCAAAAATAATAGGCGTCAGTCAATTCGTGCAGTGTGGACAGGGTTGATTCATCAAAAGGCCCTGCTTTTGTCCTTCTAAGCTCAGCCATGTGCGCTCCTGTTCCCAATTTCTGCCCAATGTCGTGGATTAATTTTCGTATGTATGTTCCGGCCTCGGTCCCGACTTTAAACAGAACATCTTTGTCGTCAATTTCCAGAATGTCAAGATAATAAACGCTTCTTGTCCTCAACTGCCTTTTGACAGAGCTTTTCAATGGGGGCATCTGCTTTATTTTTCCCAGAAAGTATTTCTGTATCGTTTCCCTCAAATTTTCCTCTTCGACATTCTTATGCAGATGCATTACAGCAACATATTCTTTTCCTGCAGTAAGCAGTGTCTGGACAATTCTGGTAGCCCTGCCTAAAGCGATTGGAAGAACACCAGTTACCGCCGGGTCCAAAGTGCCTGAATGCCCGCTTTTGGTTATATGCAGTATTTTTTGAACATAATCCGATACTTGGTGTGATGTGGGCCCTTTAGGCTTGTCTACGTTCACAATTCCATAATCTATTATCTCTTCAGTTTTTCTTTCTTCGGGTTTACAACCATACTTTTCATCTGTCTCTGCTTCTTTCCGAATAAGGACTTTTCTTTCTATTCTTTCAAATGGTAATAGATTTTCACTCATTAACACACCTCCAAATTTCTTGATTTATCCTTAATTTAATAACCTTTCTACCACTCACTTAGGAGATTAATAGATATAAAGGAAAGCGATATAGTTTTGGTTAGAATTTGTAATGATAAGCAAGAAGCAGAATTAGTTACTAAAATATTTGAATGGGGAAAGATAGGTATGGACTTCTTGAAGTTAGTTGATAATATAAAAAGAAAAGTTAAGGTTTAATAAATTTAATTATTTTTGCCCATAGCTTGGATTTTTAAGTCTTTCCAGGAAGTTAATAAGATGTTCTCCATTATTAATGCTGACATCTACCAATAAAAATTGGGCAGGATGCTGCATGCGCCTAATAAATTTTCCCGGATTTGCTGGGTCTGAGTACTTTCTAGTTTCAGAGTAATCACTTTCGCCATTCAAAGCTATTCCTACTGGGACTAAGTCCAAATCTGACATTAAATTATTTAAGTACCCTCTTGATCTTTCTTCCGGAAACGCCACCATTACATTGTGTGTAACAGGGGAATCGGGGGAGAATTTTTCATCAATTGAAAACCTTACCGATGTATTAGTTTCTGGAAGAGCTGCCAAATAATGAGGCCTATTTAACATTTGACGAAGTTCTGAACTGTATAGTGCTGCTCCCTCATCGTATCCCTCTAGTTTTTTCAACTCCATTTTACCAACACGCTTTGCAACATTGTTCCAAAGCAATGTCATTCTCTTTTCAAGATCTTCTAGATAATCATAAAGGAATACTTTTGGGCTATTCGAATCTATTGATATTTCCTCATATTTTACACCCGTAGATGGCAATTTGTCCAGTTTTTTTTTACTTATAAGTCCTTTTTTATGCAAGTGTTCAGCTATGTAATTGGCAAAATGGCTGAGTTTTCCCCTGCGAAACAGATTGACGTGAAAACCACGCTCATTAGGCACAACATTTGCATAGGTATCGGGATATATTGGACTAAATGCAAACCCTTCTTTTTCCGGTTCACCAGTCCGGGGAGAATAAAATTCCAAAACACCACCATCTTTGCCTTTTCTCACTAATATTGGATTTCCAGGAATTTTTGCTTTATTGTGAATATATGCAGTTGTTGGACTCTCAAAAAGAATCAAATTAGCATGCTCGTTTTTTGCAATTTGAGAAATAACGCTCAAGATTTCGGCGCCGCCATCCGTTTCACTTAACTCTAATTCTCTCCCCCCTCCAGTATTATATCCACTTACAATTAATAAAGTCTCTAAGTCTGCTGAAAGCATAAAAGTAAGTAAGCAATACTTGTTTATAAATGTTTTCTTGAGTTTACTACTTTTAAAATGTAACGTTTAAATATGAGAACAGCCAGAAAAATATGCGCAAAGATTTTGACAGGAAATCCTGATTTTAAGAATTTTAAGGAAGCGGTTTTGATTTAAAAAGTTAATTGATTGTTTTCCCGTTGAGTTCTGTATTCCTCTCTTTCTCTTGTAGCAATTTCTAGAGCAACGGCATTGCCTTGATGCGACTCTTCCCGCATTTTACTCATCCATTCATCGCTCATCTGTGGCAATTTACCAATATCAAGTTGCACACTATATTCCTCAGCCATTTTATTCCATTCCAGAGTTTCATCAGAAACATTCAAAAGAGGAATTCCTTTTTGCAAACGCTGACTTTCAATCAATCTGAGGATTAGTCTGTCAAGAAAATCAAAACCCAAAAGTTTCTTCATATCTATAAACAATTAGTTTACCTTAATAAATTTTTCCACTTAAACGCTTTTCGGCGCTGTTGGATGAACTTGCTGGACTTTCTGCTGAGATTGAATTTTCGGGGCATGATGCTTTGGATGCTCTTTCTGCAGCTCCCTTATCTCTTCC
>CAZFEZ010000115.1:0-3401 GCA_964518225.1 uncultured Methanosarcinales archaeon
GTATTGGCGCAAGAATTCAGAATAGTCATTAAACAGCTAGAAGAAGAAGGATCTAAGGCAGAGAGACTAGCAAGGGTAGCGTAATATTCTAAAAAAGAGGCATTGAAATGATGCAGATGCGTGACTGGATTTCTGGAGCAGTCGGGGCTGCCATATTCCTATTGGGATTGCTGCCTTTGATTGGAAAGTTCACTTTCCTCAACAATTTGCCTGTGGCTTTGCTCACATGGATTGTCGCAGGAGCTGGGTTCTATCTTGCAATCAATTCAATTGTGGAGATAACCAACAGCAATATTGTAGGGTGGTGGAGCTTTGGAGTGGCAATAGCAGTGCTGATTATAGGGCTTTTCCCACTGCTTCACGGCTTTGGCATCGGACCTTCATGGTTCGAGTTTAACTGGCTCAAAGGCGCTGCTTACAACATCATTTTCATTATAGAAGGGGTCTTCTTAATGATAGCGACCTTTGCAATGGAATTATAAAAAATTTATGCGCAGAATGGGTTTGGCACGTCTACATAGTTAATCCACACCCAAGCCAAAACCAGCCCAAGCACAACACCTACAATAAACAAAACTACCGGATGGGTTACAATTCCTTTCTTGCTCTTTAAAAATTTCATTAAAATCACCTTTTTCGTTTTATTCGCCTGTTCTTCAAAATGCATATATTTAAATATTTCTATTTGATGCAGTATTTTGACAAAGAGGTGCCTTATGGAAGTAAAGTTATGGAAAAAACCGAAGAACTGCATTATAATTGAAGGCTTTCCTGGATTTGGATTAGTGGGCACAATAGCTTCAGAATTCCTGATTGAGCACCTGAAAACAGAGCAGATTGGCAAGGTTTTGTTCAATGACATGCCTGCAATGGTCGCGATACATGAGAAAAAAGTTGTTGAGCCTTTGGGCATATTTTACAACCAGAAGTATAACCTCGTGATTTTCCATGCAATAACCTCTGCAACCCACTATGAGTGGCCTATGGCTGAAACCATAGGTAAGCTTGCGTCTGATTTACAGGCGAAAGAGATCATATCGCTTGAAGGTGTGGGCTCTGCGCAGGACAGCGTAGATACAAGAGTTTTTTATTACTCCAACAATGAAAAAATTGCAAAGGCATTTGAAAAGGCCGGGATTGAAGCGCTGAAGGAAGGCATTATAATTGGAGTAACAGGAGCAATTCTTTTAAGGGTTGAAAAAACCCCACTGAGCTGTCTTTTCGCTGAAACGCATTCAAACCTTCCGGACAGCAAGGCTGCCGCACGAATAGTTGAAGCGCTTGATAAGTACCTTGGGATGGAATTGGACTACAAGCCTCTGCTGGAGCAGGCTGAAAAGTTCGAAGAGAAGCTTAAGACAATCTTACAGAAAAGCCAGGAAGCACAGGATGTAAGCGACAAGAAGAAATTGAGCTATTTGGGGTAAACGGCATTGAAAACAGAAACATAACCTCTTGCCAAATCATCATGCAACTGCATTGCATTTCTTCCTTTCTTTACCAAGAAATCAACAAAAGCAAAGGCTATATCGTGCAGGCCGTTTCTTGCAGGCTGGAAGTCAATCTCGTCCTTAATGCTTAAGCCAAGATTGGCTGTATTGTGCTTTTTAATGGTTTTAGCCCACTCTATTGAGAAAGTGAATGCCTTTGCCTCCTCGTCATGCTTGTTTGGCAATGATTCTGTAAGAACATGCCCAATCTCATGCCCGATGACAAGTATTAAATCATCAAGATGATTTTCTTTGATAAAGACCTGCTTTTTATCTCCATTGATTGAAAATCCCAAAATGCCGCTGCTCCATGGGCCAAAATTTGAGTGCAACGCCTTAAACTCTTCAAAAGGGAGTATGCTGATCGAGATGCCATCTGGCAACTCTTTATCCATCATAAGCTCAAAAATCTCTTTCGCAATGCTTCTTGCTTCGTTATTATCGTTGACAAATCTTGTTTTTGGCCTTGAAGGGCTTAAAAAAATGTCCGGGGTGAATGAATGTTTTGTATAGGTTAATTGGTTATATTGATTTTTGTATTGCGTTCGTTTTATTGAGTTTCCATTGTATTGCCTTTCCATAATTATTGAAGTTCCTCTTGCAAAGGCATAATTATCGTCGACAGTTTTGGAGAAATAACTGACTCCAGAGTAAGAGCTACTTGAATAAGAACTTCCAACAATATATTCTAAACCATTTGAATGGTACATTTTGGCTTTAGCACTCACTTTGGTGTTAAGGTACTCAAATTTATATGTTTATTGGTTATAGTTTAAACTGGCTATAAAGGGAGAATTTAAGCACTACAAGCGTTATAAGATAAAGATATATACTAAATTTCATGGTGCCTAATTTCGTATTGAACTCTCACTTTCGTATATTGGAAGTGTATTTCTATCTAATTCTTGTGCTTTGCCTGTTTTGGTAGTTTAGGCTAGGTAAGTTTAAGAGGGCCTTGGTCATGCGTGGGAAACCAGCCTTTAAGCCTACGCCAAAGGGCATCATAAGGGTCGCTACGTTGTCACAATCTCAAAGACCAAATGCCTCCTTATACCGAATGCCCCTATTTAGCTGCTAATTGCCTCTCTTTCAAAACGGGAGTAATTTTTCTACCTTTATTTAACGCTCATTTTTGCTATGGGAACTCTCACTTTTCACTATGCAACTTCATTTTTACATATAATTTTCTATATTGAAGATAAATTACGAATTTAGTATATAGTTTAAAATATATGATAGAATAATTGTTTAGTAACAAAATTGTTTAAAAGATATTAATAAAAAATGGCTAAACTAGAATATAAAACCGCTAATAGTATACAATAAAAGATAGAATATTTCGATAAATGATAATTGCAAAATCTAAAGATTTTTAACCAAAAACATTAAAAATTCTGAAAAAATTCAATCAAAAAATGAGGAAAATTCTTGCAATTTTTTTGCTGATTTTCTTAATCAGCTGTTCAAAAAGTTTTAATGAAATTTCTATTGACAACGGCAAAAAAATAATAAAAATCAATGTTGAAATTGCCGACGATAAACAAGAAAGGACGAAAGGCCTGATGCTGAGAACAGAGCTTGATGAAAATTCCGGAATGCTTTTTGTTTTTGATGAAGAAAACTACCAAACATTCTGGATGAAAAACACTTTGATTCCTTTGGATATGGTTTTTATCGGCAAAGACATGAAAATTGTTGGCATAAAAAACGCAGTTCCGTGCAAACAGGACCCCTGTACGTTGTACAAGTCCGCACGGCCGGCCAAATATGTCCTTGAGGTCAATGGCAATTTCACCTCAAGGAACAGCATCATAGTCGGAAATAAAGCTGAAATTAAAAAACTTTATAAATAAGCTCGCAACAGGAAAAAGAATGAAAGACGGAAAATGCGGCAAATGCGGCGAGAAGATG
>CAZFEZ010000116.1:0-3360 GCA_964518225.1 uncultured Methanosarcinales archaeon
TTATGACGAGCATTGGTTATACAAACCATATGGTAGCAATGGCAAGTAATGATGGAGCATACCATCTTATGGGCTTTCGAACGATAGACGGAAATTGGTATGAATGCAGGGTAAATCGTCAGACAATTGTGATGGCACCTACTGCTTTAGAAAAAGCCATCATTAGCTCGATGGTGCTAGTAGGCAATAATAGTTAAAGTAGGATGATAAGTATTCCTTGAAGATGAGCATTATTTTTAGGATTTCAGAAACCTTGTCAAGTACATTGCCTTTCAGCCATGTGGATGATTCAAAATCAGAATTAGAAAAAGCTATACAACCGATAAGAATGACCCCTTACCAATGATTGAAAAATCCAATAAATGCTTTTTGATTTGCCATACTGAATAAAATAGGAAAGTGGCAAGATACCACTTACCCTCCAAATCCAAACAGCCTGGAAAGCTTATTCAATAAGCTTCTCAACAAGGATACTTCCTGCCTCAGTTCTGATACCTCTGCCCTGAGATCTTCTATGGTGGCGTTGCTCAAGTTGCCTGCCGTTTCATTCCTCAGAAAATCCCTGCTAAGGTCAATTCCGCCCACATCCCTGAGCCTTCTTCTGGTGACATTGCCGGTCTCGGCATCTATCCGGATATCAGCCCTGGCCCCGTTGGACTGGAATATCCTGACTTTCCAAACAATTTTTCCGTCCTCAATTTCCTGCTCCACCCTGTCAACTGTCCCGGGTGCCAGTCCTTTGGCGATTTCAATAGCTTCGTTGATATTAACAGAGGTGTTGTCAGAGATTATTCCTTCAACTTCTACATTTCTGTTTCGAATTCTGATCACACCGTCATCTGAGTTGCCCCTTCCCCGATTGCTCCCTCTTCTGCGGTCGTCTTCGTCCCTAAGTATTTCAATCAGATCTTCCCTGTCATCATCCTCGTTTTTAAATTCTGCCAACGCAGTAACTTCCTGAACGCTTAATCCTGTCCTATTTGATATCTCACGTATTATATCATCCGTATCTGTCGTATTTAATACAAACTCCCTCCTTGTTGCATTGAGATTCAGCTCCACCTTTGTCAGGTTACCTTCGATTTCAACTTCAATCTCTATTTCATCTTCAATTTCTACCTCGTCATCTTCCTCATCTTCGAAATCATCATTTCTTCCCCTGCCCCTCCTTCCATCATCATTTTCCTGAGCGCGGTCATCGTCATCATCATTATCTCTTTCAAAGCCAGAAGATCCGCTACCGGAGCCCGAACTGCCAGAATTAGGATAACCGCTCCTATCGCCACCGCCATCTTTTGCTATGCTAACCGGCACTATACTTAGTACCATTACAAAAATAGCCAACACAGCCAAAACCTTACCCAGATTGTTGGTATTCATTTTGCCTCCCATTGTTAATTTGTTTATTTTATGTATTTTGTTTATTTCATTTCATGTATTTGCGAGTTTTTTTGCCAAGCGTGTGGTGCGTTATTACACCGTAACCTTATTAAACAGCAAATAACCAATACTCCAGTGATGCATTACAAAGTATATTAAATATCACTGCGAACCTATGAAACCTGCAATTTAGTTTTGTTTAGGATCCTTATAAACGTTAAATTTCGCATTTTTAAGGTTCAGAACCATGTGGGATGAATATCACAGAAAATGGAGTTCAGCGCAAATTTAAGGCTAACTAAAACAATGAAAAAAATAATACTCTTCTTTTTATCATTTATTATCGTGCCTTTTGCCCATGCCGCCATAATTGACCGGATTACGATAGAGGATAAGATTATTGACGACTTCGTGGTTATGGAGAAAGTCGTCATCGGAATTAAAAACAATACAGATGACGCATATTTAATAAAGCTGCCCCCAAATGCTAAAGATGCAATAATCAACAGCAAGAACGGTTCGAGTAACAAAGAGGGATATATCATTCCTTTAAACTGCTCTGAATGCCAGATTTCTATAGCTTACTACCTTGAAAAGGTGCTTGATACAGACAATAACATTCATAACTTTTTCAGAACTCTTAATTTGCCCTCTCCCAATCACCTAAATTATACTGTCGTTCTCCCTAAAGGGTACACCCTCAAAGAAAATGCAAACATAGAATCTGTTGTTCCGGCACCCGCCTCCATAAACTCAGATGGGATAAATATCCGCGTTAACTGGGTGGAGAAGGACGCTTCATTGCCAAAAGCTTATTACATAGTGTACACCCATTCCCATGATTTTGACTCCGGCAATAAAAGCATACCTCAATGGATTTTTACGATGGCTTTGGCAGGAGTGGTTATCCTAATTCTGGCCGTTATTGGGTTGGTAGCATACAGCAGGCATTTGAAGGAAAAGAGGATGGCTGCTTCAGTGCCAATATCTGTATTCACGCCTGATGAAAAACAGGTTATCCATCTCCTCAAGAGCCATAAAAATGAGCTAAGGCTTCTGAAAATGAATCCCAAGCCGATCACCCAAAAAGAAGCAGGGGCCAAACTAAACTGGTCAAAATCAAAAACTTCTGCCGTCATGACTGGACTCGAGTATAAAAAAGTGATTGAAAGGGAAAAGTTTGGGCGAAACTTCAGGGTGAACCTCAAAAGCGATGTTGTTGAAACAAGTCAAGAAGAAAAAACAAAAGGTAATGTGTAAATATTATTTAATGCTGTTTTTTGCTTCTTCCAGGTCTGCCAGGAATCTCTTTACGGTTTTTACAACATGCTCAGGCTGAGTTTTAAGGATTTCAGAAACCTTGTCAAGGACATCACCTTTAAATTCTTCTTTTTCTTCCAATTCCAATTGCTTCACATCAATCTGTTTTTTCTTTTCAATTGATTTTTTTGCCATCTTCCATTTAGTAAATAATTCATCAACCCTCGAAGGCAATTGCTCAATTTTAACATTCAATAATTTTGCAGCCTCTTCCAAGATCTGCTTTTCCTGACGCTTTTCCTTTTGCGCAGCCTCTCCTGCAGTGAAGTAAAGCCTTACAATTCCGTCGCTTATCTTGGACGCCTTCAGTATCTTTATCTCGCCAGCCTCGGATGTGTTCTTTAAATGAGTTCCGCCGCAGGCTTCAACATCAATGTTCTGAATATTGATAATCCTCAACAGTTTGCCGGGAACTGCACCGCCTTGGTAGATGCTCATGCCATAAGTCTGCTCTGCTTCTGTCCTTGGAACAAAATTGCTCTGAACCTGTATCGCTGCCTTGACAAGCCTGTTTGCCTCTTTTTCAATCTGTCCAAGCTCCTCGTCTGAAATGCTTTGAAAATGAGTCAAGTCAATTGTTGCCTTGTCAACGTCTTTTTTAGCTCCTGCCTGGTTGATATGGCTGCCAAGAACTTTCCTTGCAGCAGCATTTACAATATG
>CAZFEZ010000117.1:0-2537 GCA_964518225.1 uncultured Methanosarcinales archaeon
CCTTGTAGTCGTCCCATTTCTTGACTTCTATGACTTCAAAATCATCAGCCACTTTTTTGTCTTTTACCCATGCGGGCCTTTCCATTGCCATTTTAAAATGCAGATTATTGAATTATTTAAAATGGTTGCGGTTTAAACCAAGTGTTACTCTAATCCTAATGTATCCAAACCATATTTTTCCAATATATGCAAGAACATTTTGTACTCAACAGCTTTTAATATATTATTGCGTTTTTCTGCTGAGTAATTACTATCCTTTAAATATGCCCCATAGTCTCTTAATATCCTATCTGATAAAGTTGCTGGCTTTTCTATAAATGAGGTTAAAATATTGATTCTTGGATTTGCTGGATCTATCCTTTTCAAACATCTTGCCTCCGACCTGTAGGCGAACATTTCGTGCTTCATCCAGTTCTCAGGGATTTTATTAACATCATAATAATCTATTCGAAATTTATTCTGAAGCACAAAGTGGGCAGTTTCATGAGTTATACATGCGGAGTATATCGAAGTATCTCCAAAAAATATATCTTGTGATTCGTAGAAGACACATTCTCTCAAATCACTGTACCCCCCGATAGGTGATTCTTTTATCTTCTTGATGTATCTATTTGCTCTCCAAAAATTCACTGGGTCTTTTTCTTCTAATAGGGCCAATGCATTACTTGTTTTTATTTTGAATTCTTCCGAGCCGTCTAAGAGTATTCTTCCCATTTTTTTACATTGAACAAAAAATAACTGAATTTAAAAAATCAAATCTTATTTTTCTCTAGTAAGCCCAAGTGCCCTATACTCTTTATTCGTAAGATTTCTGTTATAAATCCCAATTCCGGAATCGCCTAATTCAAAAGGCCGAAGAGTATTAATTCCCGCTTCTTCAGAAAACCATATGCCCATTTCAGAAGGGGTGAACGGACTGTCACTCATTACTTCGATATATTTTTTAACGTATGAATCTAACAGCTGTTTGTTATTGCCAAAAGCTCCCAAAGCTACAACATGTCTTTTGTCACGTACGATATCTCTTAATGGTACAACCCCTCTTGGCGAATTTTTTATGTCTTTGAAAGGAACTGCAATTATGTTTTTACCGTCAACTTTTGACAGCAACTGTCGGACATCATTCTCGTATAATCTGACTTCTCCCTGTCCAATGGATTCTTGATACAATTCAATAAGTCTCTCCATTGGATCAAAGGGGTTAATGTGTGCAAACACACCATAGTCTTTTCCCCCACACTCCACTCTGCTTAGTGTGCTTGATGTTAGCCAGTTATATCTCCATAAGAATTCACTCAAATCATTAGGGGCGTCAATCCTTGCTTCAGCAATAAGAGGTAAATTTGGAATTTTGAAATCCGGATAAGCTAATCTAAGTAACTCTGCCATATTTTTTGCAGTTAAGACTTTTGCCTCAGCCCCATAAATACTAAGATTGCATCTTAATTCCCTTTGTTTTTCTTTTTCAAGTTCTTTTATTTTTTCGGTTAAATTTTTTCTGCTCATTTTAGTTATCATATAGTAGTAATTAAGAAAAAGTAGTATATTAACTTTACCATCATTTTCTCACAAAAAAAGAGAAAATTTAAATATAAATTAGTATTTTTAGTAAAAATATGGATTTAGACTTATTGGATAAAAGGATAATGTACGAACTTGACTTAAATGCAAGGGCTTCTGTTACGGAAATAGCGAAGAAAGTAAGAGCATCGAAAGAGACTGTGAATTTCAGGATAAAGCGGCTTTTAAAAGAAGGCTACCTCAAAGGATTCTATACCGTATTTAATACTGCAAAGCTTGGATATTTTTATTATAAAACATTCCTGAAATTTCACAGGACAACTCCTGAAATCGAAAAAGAGATAATTGAATATGTCAAGAGCCAAAAAAACTGCGCTTATCTCGGCAGTTGCGAAGGTCCTTATGACTTAACCTTTCTATTAATGGTAAAAAATGCTCGGCAATTCAAGGAATTTTTAACAAATTTCAAGGAAAAATTCGGCGATTATGTTCCAGAAAAAGAAGTGCATACGGTCTTAACAACCCATAGGCTTAATGAGAAATTCCTTTTTGCAGGCAAAACCTCGAAGCATTCCGTTTATCAAGATGAAATAAGCCACTATCCCCTTGATGATATAGACGCTAAAATTATGAAAATAATTTCAACAGGGGCAAGAATCAGCCTGATTGATTTGGGCAATAAAATCAATATTGATTCAAAAGTTGTTAAGTACCGAATAAAAAAATTAGAAAAAGAAGGAATCATTATTGCTTATGTTTCCGCTCCAAATTTTGATAAGTTAGGGCTTCAATTCATACAAATAAATTTTGACTTAAAAAATATAAAAACAGCATCATCAATCATTGAATTTTTTGATAAAACAAACAAATGCCTTTATGCTTTGGAACTTCTGGGAAAGTACGATTTAACAATAGAAATTCATGTTGAAAATAACGGTGTTTTAAGAGAAATAATGGAAAAATTCAAGCAGCAATTTGTCGACCAGTATAACGATTATGACATATTCAATATGTAC
>CAZFEZ010000117.1:2614-3340 GCA_964518225.1 uncultured Methanosarcinales archaeon
GCAAAAACTTCCTTCCGGACAGCTTGTAATCACAATCCCAAAGCTCCTTGCAGAGTATGAAGGGCTGAAGAAAGGCATGGAGATGGAATTCAAGAAGCATAAAGACGGTTTTGTGCTTGAAATTAAAAAGATAAAGGGGTGATGAAGCTGAAAATAGAAGACTTGGCCAAACTGCTGGGTAAAACCAGGATGGAAGTGGAGGATATGCTTAGTAAACAGGATGTGATTGACTTGAACCTGAATGAAAGAAAATCAAGGCGCGAAGACGATGACGACTTGAAGATATATGAATAACTTTCTTGGCATATCCATTCAGGCATCAGCAATCAAAAACAATAAGTATTAAAAAGAGACATATAATAAAAAACAAAAAAAGAGGAAAAATGGCGACAGATGCTGAGCTTAAGAAATTTGGGTTTGAGCAAAATGAGGAAAGTGAGGAATTCAGAAGCTCATTCATCAAGACAGGCTATCCAAAGCCCGCAAGGCGATATAGGCTGCATTACGAGGGCTATAATATTTCCATTGAAGAGCCTTATTTCTGGACATTGCATTACCTAAGGTATTTTGGCGGCTTTCCAAGGATTGACAAGATTACCGATGTTTTTGCGGCAGCAGAAAACTCTGCCTTTTTCGGGGCATCCCAGCAGAGGCTTGGGCTGCAGCAGGATAAAGTAAGCCAGTTCCTTGCAACTATAGGGAAGATGGTAAGGGAGCTTTTCCAGC
>CAZFEZ010000118.1:0-3313 GCA_964518225.1 uncultured Methanosarcinales archaeon
GGACAAAATCTATTGAGCAATAGTTGTCCGTTCGTAATAAGTAAAAGGCATATCTATTGCTCAAATTTTTGTGCCTTTTACTATAATTATTTTATTTAATGCTTGAAAGTTATTGGATTTTGTTATTGAGTTTTTTATTGAAGTGTATTTGATGTTTTTGTTATTTTGTTTTTAGCTTACACAGGGCATTAAACTTCTTTGCCATTGTCTTTTTATTAAAAAATATTTGAAAATCTGAAATTATTTCCTTGCCTTTTCTATTATGCCCTTGAGCAAGGCGTCCAAACTTTGATCATTGACTTTTATGACCTGCCACCTGACTCCGGGAATGTCGCCTTTTGACTTGCCCATCGAGCCGCCTATGCATTCAATTATAACTTCATCATGCTCGTCTATCATTTTTGTGGCTCCGTCTCTTGGGCAGAAAGCAGTTACCTGCCTTCCGTTTTTTATAAGCTGCACCCTGACGCATTTTCTCATACCGGAATTGGGCTGTTTAGCCTCCAGCTGCACCTTTTCCAAAACTATGCCCTTTGCCTGGGAGGACCCCTCCAGAGGATCCGAGCGCTCCTTTAGGCGCAAAGTGCTCCTTATGTATGGCTTGTGGTGCCATCTGCCTTTGCTTCTTCTTTTCTTCAGCTTGTTTCCTGCGTATAATCCGCGTGATTTGTTTCCCATATTAACGGTATTTTTGGATGATTTTTAAAAGTTGCGGAAAATCACACAACTTTTATCTCCTTAATGTCAAAGTATCTTTTTACAATGCTGCCAAGATGGTTTATGTTCTGCCGCTCTCTCCCTATCAGCATCGCTTTTGCGCTTGTATCCTTTCCGTGTATTGTGATAATTCCGTCTTCCGCCCGTATGTCCGGCGCTTCAACCGGATGAATCATGTTTCTTACAAACTGCAGGACATCACTGCTGAATTCAACAAGCTTGATTTTTTTCTTGATTGCGTTCTCCATGCGCTTTATGTTCATCCCGTTCCTGCCGATTGCCTTGCCCATCTCGTTCTCTTCAATTATGAACAGCAGTTTTTCATTTGATATGCAGTCCTTGACCTTTGCCCCGGTCATGGACTCAAAAAGAGTCATCAGCTTCATTAGATCAGCGCTGTACTTGATTTTATTCACTTACCTGCACCCTTAAGCAGAGCCAGGACAGAAATGGCGAATGGCTTCTTGCATATTACGCTCAGCTCGTCGTTGGGATACGCCAATTTATGGACTTCAGCGCCCGTCAGCCCTGCATAATAATTGATGTCCCTTTCAACCCTGTCAGGGCAATTGGAGCTCATTAAAATCTTCTGCACCTTGCCGGATTTCAGGCTTTTTATGGTCCTCTCTGTGCCTATCACTACATTGCTGGACTTTATCATCTTCTTTATCTCTGCTGCGCTTATTTTTGCCATTTTAAGTTGTTTGTATTATCCTTTTCACATTGATAAATCCGTTTTCTGATTTTGAAACGTCAATCCCGTCTTCGCCGTACTCGAACTGGATTATTTTGTTGGAAGCATCCCTGACAGTGTTGTCATATTCCACTTTCAGGTCCTGCATTGCATTTGCAAGCCTTCTGTACAGGTAGCCGCTCTTTGGCGTCCTCAATGCAGTATCCATTAATGAGTCACGACCGGTCATCGATCCGAAGTAAAACTCCGCCGGAGTCAGCCCGTTCTTGAATCCGTTGCTGATAAATCCATGGGCTTCCGGGCTCAAGTCGCCTTTCTTGAAGTGAGACAATGTGCGCTGATCAAATCCTTTTTCTATTCTTTTTCCCCTCATTGCCTGCTGCCCCACGCAGCTTGCCATTTGCGCCAGATTAAGCAGGTTGCCTCTTGCTCCGGATTCCGCCATCAGCATTGTATGGCTTTTTTTGTCTGCATAATTTGCCACTGTCTTTCCTGTTTCGTTTCTGGCCTTGTTTAAAACTTCGAGAATCTTAAGCTCCAAGGTCTCCTGCATTGTCTTTCCTGGAAACACTTCCAGCTTGCCTTCCCTGAATCGGGCAATCAGGGAGTCAACATCCTTTTTTGCCGTATCAAGATCTTCCTTTATTTTAAGCCTCGCCGGTTCAGGCAGGTCTGTATCTGACAATGCAGATGTGAATCCTGCCCTGAACAGGTACTCTATCCCAAGCCTGAATATCTTTCCGAGCAGGTCTATGCTGTGGTCCTTGCCGTATTTCTGGTGAAGGTTTCTCAGCATCAGTCCCGATTCTTCCCCGAGCGAATTCCTGTCCATTACTCCGGAGACAAGCTTGCCGTCCTCTATGACAACGTGAGTTTCTTTGTCGCACTTGTCTTTTGACCTGTCGCACAGGCGGGAATGCCCGCTGTAATTGAAGTCTTCGGGCAGCAATAAGCTGAAAACTTCCTTTCCTGTGACAATTGCTTTTCTTGGCAGCTTCGAGAACTCTGTTATGCCGACAGCAGCCAGCATATGAATAGCATCTTCTCTTTTTATTTGGTTGTCTTTTGTTAAGGTATAGTTTCCGGAAATTGCGTCCTGTGTGCAGCCTATGATGCTCAGCCCATACCTCAGCGAAATTAGCTGCGTCTGCACTTCCATCAGTATTTCAGCTTCAGACCTGGCTTCTTCTGTTTGAGGGATATGGAGGTTCATCTCGTCTCCGTCGAAATCTGCATTGTAGGGAGTGCATACAGCGGGGTTAAGCCTTAGAGTCTTGCCCGGCAGCACTCTCACGCGATGGCACATCATGCTCATCCTGTGCAGCGAAGGCTGCCTGTTGAACACTGCCACATCGCCGTCCATCAAATGCCTCTCAACAATATAGCCGGGCTGCAGCTCTTCAATAGAGGCCTCTTTTGTCTCGTCTGTTATCTTCTTTTTTTTGCCGTCTGGCCTTATGATATAGTTAGCGCCTGGGTAATTGTCCGGGCCTTTTCCGACAAACTGCTTGAGGTATTGGATGTTCCATTGGTTTACCCTTTCAGGAACAGTAAGCTTTGTGGCTATTATAAAAGGCACTCCGACTTCAAAAAGCTCAAGCATCGGGTCAGGGCTAATGACCGTCCTTGCAGAGAAATTTGTCCTCTTTCCTGCCAGGTTATGCCTTATCCTGCCCTCTTTGCTTTTTATCCTCTCTGTCAGTGTCTTCAAAGGCTGGCCGCTCCTGTGCCTTGCAGGGGGCAGCTGCGCAATGTTGTTGTCAAAAAAGGTTGTAACGTGATACTGCAGCAAATCCCACAGGTCCTCTACGATTATTTCCGGAGCGCCTGCGTTTATGTTCTCGAAGAGCCTTTGGTTGATCCTTACAATGTCCCCCATCTTGTGCGTCAGATCATCTTCGC
>CAZFEZ010000119.1:0-3308 GCA_964518225.1 uncultured Methanosarcinales archaeon
TTCTGTGGTTTTTATGTACTATAAAAATATTTTGGAACTTAAGAAGATTTCTTAGGCATTTATCAGCGTAAAACAGCTTAAAACATATTTGTGAAGTAATAGAAGGCCAAATAAGGCGTTGTAAAGTTTTAAAGTCACTTAAAAACCTTTATTTTTTTAAATAAAAAAGTTTCTTTATAAACAAAATAGCCTTACAATGCCCCACATTTAATGAAAGCTGGCAGAAAATAAAAATGAAATTTGGAGGGTTAAAATGAAAAAGACAATTGCATTGGCGATAATTGCAATATTTGTTCTTAGCATAGTGCCCTATGCTTTTGCTGATGAGGGCGAAGATAGCAGCGTTGAGTCAGACGCAAGCGCTGAACTAAACAGTTCAGGGTCCAACATAGATGTAAAATCTAAGAGTTCTATTAAAATCAGGGATTTAGGGGAAGACATTAAGGATAAGCGCGAAGATATAAAGGACACTCTAAACATAGACAGGCAGAGGTGCGTTGAGAAATGCAGGAATGAAAACAACCAAAACGAAAGCAATCGAAACTGCGAGGCAAGATGCAAAATAGCAGACCGCAAAGAAGATGTGAAGGATTTGCGGGAAGACAGGAGGGAAAAAGGGAGGGAAGGCAGGGGAGAAAATAGTGGAGAAGGCAAGCCCAGATTAATCAGGATTAAAAATTCGGACGAATTGAACATAAGGCACCTGTCTAAAGAAAGGATTGAAGTGCTAAGGGTAAAATTTGACGATGCAAAAGAAAGATTTAAAGACGCAAAAGATGAACTAGAAAAGGCAAGAAAGGATATGAAAGAGGCAATGAAGAGGGGGAATTCGAATGCCACCCTTGCGCATGCCAAAGACTATTTGCTGCACACCTCTGACGCTCTGACGAGCCACCTTGAAAAATTAAAGGCAAAAGTTCAGGAAAATGAAAATATACCTGATGACAGGGAGATCACCATTGTTGCGCAGATAGACGCAGAGCTAGCAAAAATAATCTCAATAAAGGCAGAAATAGAAGCCGCAACTACAAGGGACGGGATAAAAGAAGCTGCAAAAAAATTGCGGGAGGAGTGGAACACCCTAAAGCATATGATAAAATTGTTTACCTACAGAATCATATCTGCCAGGGTTGAAGGAATCGTAAATCAGGGCCTGGTGCTTGAAAAGAGGCTTGACAACGTACTTAAAAAGCTGAATGACAGCGGCAATCAATCTAATGTGGGCGATGAAATTGACCAATTCAAAGCAAAGATATCTGAGTCAAGGGACAGGTACAAGCTTGCCCAAGCCAAGCTTACAGAAGCCATTGACTTAAGGGCAGATGGCGAACCTGCCGACAGCGACAAGATAAGGGCATTGCTGGAGGAGTCCAATGACATACTTAAACAGGCAAGGGACGCATTGAAAGACGCGCATGAACTGCTCAAGGACATAATAAAAAATATCAAGCAAGCAGACTCTGACGCAGACCTTTCATCCGAAACTGAGGTTGAGGTTGAGCATGAAGTTGAAGTTGAGAACGAGACAGATGACGATGATAATAGCTCGTTAGAAACTAACGCAACTGTTCAGGCTTCAACTTAATTTTTTATTTTTTATGATTATTGAAGAAAGATTTAAATATAACCAAGCGCTTAGGAATATAAAAAGGTGTATAAATGAAGAGTAAAACAACAGCAATAATATTTTTGATATTTTTGGTGTTTCTTATTTCCTGCAAGCAAGCGGCAAATCAGCAAGCGGCGCAAAAAACTGAGGCTCCGGCAGCGCCTATAGGGGGGCCTACAGGAAATGCCGCAGTAGATTCTGTTGGGAATGACATAAACAGCGTGGACAGCGTCGAAAAAGACCTGAACGCAGACCAGCTAAACGATCTCGATGCAGGTTTGCAGGACATACAAGATATCTGAAAGGCACCAACAAGATTTATATAAAATCCGATTCTTTTGTTTTTATGATAAGAGTAAACGGCGCTTATTTAGAAGGCGGCGGCCAGATAGCAAGGACAGCGCTGGCCCTCTCTACAATAACCCAAAAGCCTTTTGAAGCCTACGACATAAGGAAAGGGCGCAAAGACTTTGGGCTTAAAAGCCAGCATTTGTACTGTGTAAGGTCATTGAAGGAATTATGCAATGCTGTTGCAGAAGGCGATGAATTGGGCTCTTTGGCGTTAAAATACTACCCTAGGAAATTAACTGCAAAAAACCTGGATATTGACATTGAGACGGCTGGCTCCATTACATTGTTGCTACAGGCTTTACTGTTGCCTGCGATGTTTGTAAGCAAGCCAATAACTATAGCTATAACCGGGGGCACAGATGTTAAGTGGAGCTCGTCCTTCGATTATTTCAACAATGTCCTGTTGCCCCAATTGCAAAGGTTTGCAAAGATTGAAGCAAGGCTATTGAAGCGAGGATATTACCCAAAAGGCAATGGCAAGATAGAAATAAAAATCAATCCAAAATACAAACTTGAGGGCTACTCTAATTTTGAAGAATTTCATAAGGCTTTGAGGCAGAATGTGCAAGGATATAACTTGGTTGAGCAGCATAATTTAATCCACATAAAAGGCATTTCACATGCTTCAAGAAATCTGGAAGGTGCAAGAGTCGCTGAAAGGCAAGCTCATGCAGCACAGGCGATTCTAGGCAAAAAATTCAATGTCCCAATAAAGATAAGCCCGGAGTACCAGGATACAATGTCAATAGGCTCCGGTATTACCCTTTGGGCTACCTTTTCAAAGAATAAAAATGACATTGACGAGAACAATCCCATAAGGCTGGGCTCTGATGCGCTTGGCGAGCAGGGAAAAAAAGCAGAAATTGTAGGAGAGGATGCCGCCTTCATTCTAGCGAAGGAAATTGAAAGCAAAGCGCCTGTTGACGGGCATTTGGCTGACCAAATACTGCCGTTCATGGCGTTAATCCCGAATTCTAAAATAAAAACATCTGAAATAACAAGCCATTGCAGGACCAATATCTATGCAATAGGGCAGTTTTTAGGAAGCGTATTCAAGCTGGACGAGGAACAAAAAATAATCTCTACTTAACAGAATAATAACATTTTTAAATTGACTTCCTATCCCAGAATGCATGTCTGAAAAACAAGCAGTTTGCAGCTCTTGCAAGAAGAGGATCACAAACACAATAGGCTCCACACGATTTATGTGCCCCAGATGCGGAAAAGTAGAACTTATAAGGTGCCATCACTGCAGGGAGATAGCCGCAAAATACAAATGCAGTTCCTGCAATTTTGAAGGTCCTGACTAAGATGGCCAGTGTAGTTGTCACACTTAGAATAATGCCCC
>CAZFEZ010000120.1:0-3288 GCA_964518225.1 uncultured Methanosarcinales archaeon
ATAAACCAATAGATTAATAAACCATTTTTATTTCTGTTTAGCTATGGGGGCTTACAAAGTATTGAACGGCAAAGTCGTTATCGGACTGGCTGAAAAAGTTAATGTCCAGTACCACAATGGCAGAAAAAATGTGGCTGCAAAGGTTGACACAGGAGCTACAAAAAGCTCGATCGACACTAATCTTGCTGCCGAGCTTAAGCTTGGCCCCGTAATAAAATCAAAGCTTGTAAAATCAGCGCACGGCTCGAAATTAAGGCCAATAATTGAAGCGACAATTGAACTTGCGGGCAAAAAAATAAAATCTGAGTTTACGCTGGCTGACAGGGCGCATATGAAATACAGGATTTTGATAGGGCAGAATATTTTAAAGGACGGGTTTTTGATAGACCCCACAAAATAAGAATAATTTGAATTATATGCAATAAGATAAATCCGTCGCTTCGCGACATTGGTTAGACTCGGCAAAATTTTTGGCAGATGGCGAGCGAGTCTAGCGAGCCTCGCATGTCACGCAATAAAATTTCGCCTCGGATTGATTCAATGAATTGATAGGCGAGCCCGAGCGTGTGTACCGACAGCGAGGGCGAGCACAAGATAGTGTCCAAAAGGGACGGATTGAATAAAGTAAAAAGATAGTATAACAACCCAAAAAATGAAAGCGGCTGTAATGTCATTGGGAAGCAAAAGCTCCTTGATGGTGCTTAATGCTATGAAGAGCTATTTTGATTTTGTAGACAGGATTGACCTAAGGGATGTCGAGGTAAATCTGAGCGCCGGCAAGCTTAATGTCCTTTATGAAGGCAAGCAGGTTCCGCAGTATAGCTGCATTTACGCAAGAGGCTCTTTCAGGTATGCTCCATTGCTGAGGGCTGTGACAAAGACTTTGTACAGGTCGTCTTACATGCCAATAAAGCCTGAAACGTTCACTTTGGGCCATGACAAACTGCTTACGCATTTGGCACTGCAGCATTTCAACATACCCATGCCCACAACCTATCTTGCTTCTTCGACAAGAGCTGCAAAGAAAATTCTGAATGAAGTGAATTACCCCATTGTTTTAAAATTTCCCCATGGCACGCAAGGCAAGGGTGTTATGTTTGCGGAAAGCTATGCGGCAGCCTCTTCAATGCTTGACGCCCTGATTGCCCTGAAGCAGCCGTTTTTGATACAGGAGTATATAGAAACAGGAGGGGTTGATGTGAGGGCATTTGTTGTTGGAGACAAAGTTGTTGCATCAATGAAAAGAAAAGCTGTCAGGGGCGAGCTTAGGGCAAACATTCATGCAGGCGGAATAGGGGAATCATGCGTGCTTGACCAGCACACAAAACGAATTGCGATTGACACTTCTGTTTCAATAGGGGCGGAAATCTGCGCAGTTGACATGCTTGAAAGCCCGAAAGGACCCTTGGTGATAGAAGCCAACCTAAGCCCGGGATTGCAGGGAATCACAAAAGCAACCAGCATAAATGTTGCAGACAAAATCGCAAAGTTCCTTTTTGAGAAATCTGAGATATTCTCTGCCAGAGACAGGGACGAGGCAACCCTGAAGATTTTCGAGGATTTGGGGCTGAGCGGAGAGATGGCACAGCAGATAATAACAAACCTTGATTTCCGGGCAAACAGGATTCTTCTGCCAAAGATTGCAACTGACATTTCCAAGTTCAGCAACACAGACGAAGTCATAATGAAGGTTGAGAAAGGGAAATTGGTTGTGGAGAAAGTTTAGGATATTTTTAAAATTTCTAAATGGATTATATTCAATTGTCGGCATAATTTATAATATGGGGCACGCACGCTGGTTGCTTATGCAACAGATAGCTGAAACTTTGCTTCAAAAATTTATTTTCGATATGTTTATAAATAAGCACTCTCAATAATGATTATTATGATAGACTTTTCAGAATTCAAAAAATTTTTTCTTTTCAATTTAATTGGGGCTTTGGTTATTTCTGCCATCGTTGCGGTTATAACTGTTCTTGTTGGAGAATTTAACGAAACTGCCGCAAGAGTATTATTTACTCTTTTGATGGTTATTGTTCATTCGTTAATCAGTCTGGCTTTTATATGGGATGATACAAGACAAAATACTTTTGAACGATTAGCATTTTTCACTAATATTCTTTTCTTAATTATTGTTGTTAGCTTTATTACTTCTGTTCTTGGAATTTGGGAAGTAATTCAAGGTGAAACAATCTGGAACTTGTATCAAACCTATTTTGTGGTTGGTTTTGCTTCGCTTCATTCTGATATCCTATCTAAAGCTTTGCGTAGAGAGAAGTATTTAGACATGATAGTTTACCTTAATTATGTATTTATAGGAATTGTTGTATTAATGTTGCTTCCGATAATCTACGTAGATAATGCTTTTGATGTTTTAGGAGAACTTTATTACAGATTTTTAGGAGCTGCTGGAATAATTGATGGAACATTAAGCATTTTGACAATTATATTCTACAAACTTTATATGCACAAACACCCTGAAGAGCAAAATACACTTGCTGGCGGAATGCAGACAGGAAAAACACAAAAAAAAGGATTAAGCATCTGGGTATGGATTTTATTAATTTATTTACTGCTTCAGGTAGTATTGCCATTAATTTTCTGGGGAGGGTATCGGATTTTCTCTTGATAGAATCGCGTCTTTTTTAGGAAAAAAGAAGCAAAAAATTGCGTGCGTGCCCCTTAAACGAAAACTATACTGCCGACAACTTTGAGTTTTCCTTTCAGGACATTGCACTAAAACTCAACCCCTCCAAGTATTCAAGGGTTTTAACAGCGATTAAGCTGTTCGCAGGGTTGTCGATACTAAACCAAAAACTCTTTTTTATTATATCCGAAAAACCGCAACCTTTTTATTATCCTGTATTATTAAGTAAAATTCTGATGTTGTATGATTCATTCAAAAATAATAAAAGATGGAAGTTATTTTATTGTGCCCCTACCAAAGAGAGTAGTAAAGGAGTTAAATCTTAAAGCAAATCAAGACGTAGAATTTGATATTTGTACTTCAGATAACTTAAGAAAAAGGTATAACAATTCATCATAATCTTCAAAACAAAAACTCATTCCTTGCAATAATCGTCTGCTCTCTTTTGGGGCCTACAGAAACAATGGAGATTGGAACTTTCAGCAATTCTTCAATCCTTCGCAAATATTTCTTCGCGTTATTCGGCAGCCCGTCATAGTTTCTAACCTTTGTTATGTCGTCCCACCACCCGTCAACCTCTTCATAGACAGGCTGGCAGTTCTGCAGAATGTGGATGTTCGGAGTGAAATTTTCAATTATGT
>CAZFEZ010000121.1:0-2437 GCA_964518225.1 uncultured Methanosarcinales archaeon
AATTTCATTGTTTTCATGCTTGTCAAGGGAAGCACATCAGAGTACATAGACAGCAAGATTCTTAACGACAGGCATGTAAAGGAAATTTTTGGGATTACAGGCGAGTATGATTTGCTGGTAAAATTAAAATTTAAGGATGTGGAGGAATTTCACAATTTTATCCTGAATTTCAGAAAGGACAAAAAGGAAATCCAGTCAACTTTGACAATGGTAGCCATAACAAATTTAAAGGAAGAGATTTAGAATTCCCTCATATTCTGGAATTCCCTGTACCTTTTTTCTATATCAGCCATTGTAAGCCGCTTAAGCCTGTTCAGTCCAAAATCCTCTGCATTGTGCGAGGCAACTACACTTCCATAAACTACGGCTTTTCTGAAATTTGATTCGCTCAAATCCTTAGTTTTTGCCAGATATCCTATGAATGCCCCGCCAAAGCTGTCGCCGCACCCAGTCGGGTCTTTTATATTTTCCAAAGGATAGCCCGGAGCGCTAAAGTGTTTGTTTTTTGTGAACAATAAGGCGCCGTGCTCGCCTTTCTTGATTATGACGGCTTTTGGTCCGATCCTTAAGGCCTCATTTGCAGCCTTGACTAGGCTTACAGTGTTAAAAAGCTGCCTTGCCTCTCCGTCGTTAAGCAGCAGCACATCCGTTTTTTTTATAACTTCAACCAGGGCATCCATTTTGCTGCTTATCCAGAAGTTCATGGTGTCAAGAACCACAAAACTCGGCTTGCTGATCTGCCTTAATGTTTCCAGCTGCTGCTCAGGATCAATGTTCGCCAAAAAAACATACTTTGTGTTTTTATATTTTTCAGGCATTTCGACCCTGAATTTCTCAAGGGAATTAAGCTCGGTCTTCCTTGTTTTGGCTTCATTCATGTCATACTCATAAAATCCGTCCCAATGGAATGTTTTGCCGGCTATTTTCAGCCCGTCAATGTCAATATTCCTCTTTTTTATTAAATCAATGTACTCTTTTGGAAAATCGTCGCCGACAATGGATATCAGTGCAGGCTTTGAGAAAAAGCTTGCGGCAAAAGAAGCGTAGGTTGCAGAGCCCCCGAGAGTTTTTTCAGCCTTGCCGAACGGCGTTTCAATAGTGTCAAGGGCAACTGTCCCTATAATCAGGATATCATTCATATAAAAAAGAAATTCTATTTGTTTTTAAAGTTTTTTATGATTATCAAAATAAAAAGCCGCTTTTATTCTTCGTCACCCTCCTCTTCATCATCGTCTTCGTCCTCGTCATCTTCGTCTTTCACATCATCATTGTAATCTTCATCTTCTTTTTCGTCCTCGTCATTGTAACTGCTGGCTTCTTTTTCTTCGTCTATCATTCTGATTCAGTGAGCTTATTTATTATTTCCTTTAAAAAATTTTCTATTTTTGCCATAAGCTGTCAAACTCCCTCAAAAAGGCGTTTGCGATTTTTTTGTCATGAATGATCAGCAAATTCTCGTCATTTTTTGTGTCGGCGCTTAGTGTTGGGTTAAAGCTGCCCGTAATCACGGTGCTGTTGTCTATAATGAAAACCTTGTGGTGCATTTTGTACTTGTTTGCATCCTTCTTAACCTTAATCCCAAAACCCTTTAGCCTGTTGAGCTGGGAGAACTTATTAGACGCCTGCTGGGAATCGAAAATTCCCCTGATGTCAAGATTGCCCCTGCCAATAATAGCATTTGCTATGTCTTCGCTTGTGAAGCTGAAGCTCATGAAATAAACGCTGCTTTTGGCGTTTTTAATGAGATTAATGATTCTTGACGAGCACCCGTCTTCCGGGCAGAAATAATTTTCTATTTTCATATTGTTGATGTAAAGCAGCGGATATTCCACACTATTGCCGTTTCCAAATTCCCCATTCCATAACTCCTCAAACTCATCTCCATAATTTTTTGCCAGTATCTCTGAATAAGCCACGACGATGTTGTTGTTATTGTAATTATTGTCGTTATCTGTCGGATTAAAGGACCCGGTTATAACTGTATAGCCATCAATCACACAAAATTTGTCGTGCATCAGCTGCCGCTCGCCGCGGTTCATCTTCACAGCTTCCCCTTTAACCTGATATTCATAGTTTGAGCTGTCCATCACCAATTTTACATCGGCAGTTTTGCTTTTTCTGGCAAGGCTGCTTATGGCATTGCCCAGGTCTATATCGTATAATGCGCAGTAAACTGAAAAATCCGCAGACTCTATATGCCCTTCAAGAACTTTGCCGCAGTCTTCTTTTGGGCAGAAATAGGCCTCAGGGTTTTTTGCAGTCTCCTTTGGTATTTGGGCTGCCTGCTTTCCGGTAATCGTAGGCTCGCACCCTGCCAAAATCAGAATGGACAGCAGTAAAAAACTCCCGAGGGCGTTCTTTAAATAGAAAAGTTTAAATATTAGTTTATTCATTTTAAAGTAATAATAACTAAAAACTATTTCATAGTGATAATATC
>CAZFEZ010000121.1:2447-3244 GCA_964518225.1 uncultured Methanosarcinales archaeon
GCAGAGCAAAGTAATTTTTGTTCTGCTTGGGTTTATGCTCATTTTTTATTTCCGCGCTTTTTCTCTTTATTAACGAAGCGGCTAAAAGCCCAACCAGAATTCCAGCCAAGAATATGCCCAGCACCCCTGCATCGGCATTCAGGCTTTTCCTGCTTCCGTTGCTTTCCTTGAAATAAATGTCAAGATTGCCGAGCTCAAGGGCGTATTCCGAATATAGGAGGGCGGAGTAAACATCATTCTCTTTCAGCGAGTTCGCGTATTCATAATAGCTGTAGCCTAAAATCGGGAATATTCCCTTTGCAGACTGTTTCGCGATGCTATCCCTTACAATGCCAAGCTTTCTGTCCACAAGGTTCGTGTATTGCCCGCTGTCAAGCCCGAATACGCTCAATAGAATGTCAACATCAGCCTTTGCTTTGCTGGCTTCTGACAGGCAAAGCTCATAGTTGCCATTTTCCAGCTCCTCATTCGCTTTGTCTATATCGCTTTTTATTCCGTCTAATGTATTCGGGAAATACAATTCAACATACTGCTTTCTTTCGTCTGCTTCGCTTATCTTGTTTTGGCACGACTTTTTCAGGACTTCCTTGTTTAGGTTGAAAGCCTTGCCTTCTTTTCCCAGGAAAGTGGCCCACGAATATGCAGAGTTGATTCTTTCAGAAGCATAAGCAATAGCCCTCACAGCCCTTTCAGTCTTATTGGGCTCATTTAATACCTGAAGTGCCTGGTTAGAGGATTCTTCTGCATCCCTAAGCCTTTCTTTGACTACTATATAAGCCTCTAAATCAGTGATGGTC
>CAZFEZ010000122.1:0-1679 GCA_964518225.1 uncultured Methanosarcinales archaeon
CGAGATAAGCGTTCGTGACTGGAGTTCAGACGTGTGCTCTTCCGATCTGTTTCCTGACTTGTCAACTGCAGTGATTTTTATTATATTGTCCTGCTCCAACTGCACCTGGCTAAATACAAACCTGCCGGAGCTTCCGATTTCATTGCCTCCGATGCTTCTCTTGGGAATATTCATGTCGTTGACAAATAAGGTTATCGAAGAAAAAGATTCAGTCGAGCCTACAAGGTCTATCACTCTTCTGTTAACAAATCTGGGTATTGATAAGTTTATGAAAGGAGGCAGAATATCTTTGCCCGCGGTAAATGTTTGATTTTGGGACACCGCGCAATTACCAGACCGGTCGCATGATTTCACGGTAAGAACAAACTGAGTATTCTTGGCAAGCCCGTCAATCAGTATGGTGTGGTTTATGACTAGCTCGCTCAGGCTTTTTGTCTTGTCAGTCTTGTTTATTCCGTAAAGAACAGAGCTTGTTGCATTTTCGTCTGTGATCCATGTTACCTTTGCCGTAGTGTCGCTGATCGGCAGGAAATCAACATTGCTTATTAGAGGCGGCGCTGAATCAACTCCTGAAGTTGAGGCAATAAGCGTATCTGACAATGGGCCTTCATTGCCTGTGATGTCAACAGCAGATACCTTGTAGCTAAAAGAAGTGCCAGAGCTTAATCCGGTGTCATTAAAGCTGTTGGTTGTGGAGTTTGCAAAAGGCGCCCGGTTCTTATAGATAACATAATTTTTCAAATCTGCTATGCTCAGGCTGTTCCACGACAAGAATATGGAATCTGATGTTTTTGAAGCTGCTGTTAAGCCTGTAACCTGCGGAGGCGGGGTAATATCTGTTGTCTTGAATGTGTAATAACTGCCTGAATTGTTATCAATTGCGGTGCTGCCGCTTAAGTCTGTTGATTCAACAGAAAAAAAGTATGTCGAGTCGCTGTCAATCCCGTTGTAGAGCGTTAAAGTATGGTTTTGCAAGTAGTTGTCGTGCCTTTGCGTGTAGCCCAAAGAAGTTGTTTTGCCGTATTTGACCTTGCCATTGGAAATATTCTCGGTATCCCATTCTATTGTTGCGGAATTTGAAGTTACAGCTGCCACTTTGACATTGGATATTCCCCATCCGTAGACGCTTGCCGTATAGAAGGGCAGGGTGATCACTAACTGCAGGAGAAATGCTGTAATAAAATCCCTGATTGTTTTGTTCATTTTGTATTTTTTATTGTTTTTTAGTTAATGTTCCATAGTTAATGGATTTTTATGATTTTAATTCCGGCATTGGCACCCTTTTTGAGTATGATTTCAGCCCTGACAGGAATAAAAATATCTCGTCATCGGTTGCAGGCCCCTGCTCGATCACATGAAACACTATTTCATCCGCATTTATTAAATCATTCCTGCTGACTTTCCATTCTCCCGAGTAGCCTCCAACTATATTATCATCGTCTGACACGTAAATAGTGACTTCGTAAGTTGCATCTTTGCCGTCGGCTATGTTAATTGCCGAATCCGATTCTTTTGGATAGAGGGCAAAGCTTTCAAATCCGATGTCTTTCCCTTTAATTAAGATCGAAGCTTCTTCACCTGAATCAAGCTCAATTGATGCGCCGGGGTTTGAAAGCAGATGCTTCACAACCTTGTAATTTTGGAATTCCTTGACTGGGTTTAATGCCAAAACGTATGAC
>CAZFEZ010000122.1:1709-3243 GCA_964518225.1 uncultured Methanosarcinales archaeon
GTTGCTCTGCCCCAGGCTGCAGTAATACCTGCCGCAAATGAATGTCAGATTCACATCACGAATATCTTCTGTAGTGGCATTGTCCACCGTGAATATTGTTGCCTCATTCCGCACTGCATCGCAGAATTCATCAGACGACAAATCAGCTTCAGTTTCAAATAAGGCTGTTCCGGCCTTGAGCCTGTTGGGCTGGTTGTGGTCAATTGACACTTTAAACGGGAAGGTGAACTGGTAAGCCCTGTTATTTTTTGTTTCCTGGTCAAAAACATTTACTAAAACAGGATATGAAGCATCATATGTGAAGTGCCATATCTGCAGGCAGAAAAATGAAAGCATGTCTGTTCCTCTTTGCGCATTGCTCCTTAAAATGCCGTTTTCGCTTGGCCTTGCATAGATGCTCAAAGGCCAATTTTCATAAGCAAAAGAAACTTTCATATTCCTGTATTTGTTATTTGCATTTGGATCGATATCCCAAACATAATGCTGCTGGTAGTACGTTCCGGCAAATGTGCTCTTTCCTTGCGGGTTCGGAACATAAATATTTTGGCTGTAGTCTGTTCCCCTTATTTTTATGTAAGGGAGGTTTACCCTCAGCAAAGTTTTTATTTTGTCCTTTACGCTGCTTAACTGCCACAATTTTGTTTTGCACGTCGCTTCAACGTCTGTTGTCGGAATATCAACATCCATCGAATAAAGGTCAATCGTCCTTCTTTCAAGGAAATAATCCCTGTTCTCCCTTTCCATTATTAATTTTGCAAGCTCGTATACTCTCTTGAACCTTATAGGGACGGTATAGCTGAATTTCTCCCTGAGCGCCTTAAAGTTTCCGTTTTTTGCGATTATTTCAATAGGGTAGTTCAGCTCTAAAGATACATCCTCTTCATTGAATTTAACGCTGGCAATTGCCTGCCTAAGCTCGTTTATCTCAAATCTTCCTGCAAACGGCTCAAAACTGTTGAGGCAGTTGTTAAGCTCTGATTCTATATGAGTTTCAAGCTCCTGCTTTATGAAATCCTCTGTTGGGACTGCTTCAATGCCTTCATGCCACCAGTACGGGATTTTGAAGCCTGCTTTCGGGAAAGTCGACAGGTAAGCCCTTTGGTCCTTGCTTATCCTTTCCGGCACAGTTATGTAGCCGCCGCTCAGCCCTATCCTTTCCAAGCCGTCTTCTGCAATGCTTTTCATGCAGCTCTCAACATACGATTTTACAGGAGCTATTTCCGGAGGCACCACATCAGCCTCTTTCTCGAAAAATTGTGTTTGATAGAAGAAATAAAGCAGGCCTGCAAGCAGGATGACCAACGAAATAACTATGAATATGGCTGCCTGCCCTCCTGAACCTAACAATATAACCTTACCTCTTTTTTTTAATTGCATTTTATGTTATTTTTTTAATTTATTTCAATTTTGGGTTTATTGCTGTTTTTGTTGATGTGAATCTTATGTACATGCTACTCTCTAAGTTCCTCGCATGACGCATTATAGTAAAAGGCACAAAAATTTGAGCAATAAATATGCCTTTTACTCAAAGAAA
>CAZFEZ010000123.1:0-3189 GCA_964518225.1 uncultured Methanosarcinales archaeon
ATTACTCCAGTCTTCTTCCTTAACCAGCCTTTCAACATGAGCCCAGCTTTTTTCTCCTGACGAAACGCAGGCAATAAGGTCTGTCATGGCATCTAGATTTGCATATTTGTATATTAATGTTTTGCAAGGAATAAGTTTTTAAATTCCAAAATAACAGCTTGAGCTATGTCAGAGCGCAAGGAAGCATTGATGAGGATTGTAATCGGAATAGTTTCAGGAATAATAATCGGCATATGGAAACTGCTTGTGGAAGTGCTTGCGATTTTTCACTGGTTCTACATTCTGTTTACCGGCAAAAGGAAAAAGGGCTTGGCGGAGTTCTCCAACGTCTGGACAACGCAAGCCTACAGGTTCATAAGGTATATGACTTTTACGACAAACTCAAGGCCCTTTCCTTTTTCTGAAGTGGAAAAAGCATTGCATCCGGTAGAAATGAAATCACCAAAATAGAGTTCTTTTTTTGATTAAGCAATAGATTTAATAATCAATATACTTCACAGTAATCAAAATGATGCTGATAACAATAGGGGAGATTATAGACCTTGCACTAATGACCCTTTTTGTAGGTTACATTTTCTCAGGGATGATGCCCGTAAGAAGAGATTCTTATGATCCTCTGATGCATTACAAAAGAGGATTCGATTTTGAAGGCTTAAAGTTCACCATTATGGCAACAGCGCCGGCAATTTTAGTTCATGAGCTTGCGCACAAATTTGTGGCAATCAGCTTTGGGCTGCACGCCGTGTTCATGGCCTTTTACAGGAGCACATTCACTTTAATGCTTGGAATTTTCACAATCATATCAAAATTAACAGGCTTTGGGTTTATGTTCTTTGTTCCAGGGTATGTTGAGATTTCCGGACCAGGCACAAACCTTCAGTTCGCTTTGGCCGCATTTGCAGGTCCTTTTGTCAATCTTGTACTGTGGTTTGGCGCTTGGTTTGTATTGAAAAATAAAATATACAGGAAGAAAAACTATCTGCTTTTAGTTCTGACAAGCAGGATTAACATGTTTTTGTTCATATTTAACATGCTCCCGATTCCAGGATTTGACGGCTACAAGGTTTTTACCGGCCTGATAAGGGCGTTCATAATGTAAGCTTGTCAATCTTCGCAGAACTATACACTTATTTTCTGATAAATCATCTATCAAACCTTATATTTTAATACGACTTCGTCTTTATGAAAGATACAATTTACAACTCATTATCCCACCTCATCTGGGATTGTACATATTCAAGTCAAAATTACCAATAACCAAATTGAAAGTTTGATTATCTTATGCGCCTCTTTATTCAAGCCCATGCAATTGGGTCAAAGTGGCATATATTTAAGCCTATTCCTCTACTATAGGAAAATAATTACAAATAACATCTTAATCTAAAACAGATTTAATAGACTGTTCCGCTTGCATCAGTATCTGTTGATGTTGAAGTTCCACTCGAGCTATCGCCTGTAGAACTTGTGTCCGTGCCAGTGCCTGTTGTACTTGTTCCTGTATTGGTGGTAGTTGATGTATCAGTACTGGTTGAAGTTGATCTTCCTGTATTGTTTGTATACATCGTGCCGCTCGTGCGGGAGTTTGTTGCAGCGCCTGTCGGGGTTTCAGTATCAGTTGAGGCACTGGTATCTGTGTTTTCATTTCCATATGTGTAGTTGTCGCTTTTATCTGTAGTGCCTGCTGCCTCCCTTACACCTCCAGTGCATGCACTCACCACTAAGAGTATTCCCAAAAGCAATCCAATCAATGCTAGATTTTGTTTTTTCATTTTATTCACTCACCCCGCTTTAGGAGGACGTAAAAATAACATATATAATTATAGTTTATATTCTCCAAATTAAGCATATTTTCGCCAATTTAAAGTACATACTTTCAATATTGTAAATAATGATAGGTTACTCATTCAACCATAAACTATAAATAAAACATATTTCATTTCCAAGCAATGCAACAACTAATTTTTTATACACCATATCGAGGTGCCTTTTTCAATGCTTAAATATATTGTCGTAGCAGGCGGTGTAATGAGCGGCGTAGGAAAAGGCGTCACAACAGCTTCTATCGGCAAAATTTTGCAGGAGCACGGCTACAAGGTGACTGCAATAAAAATAGACCCTTACATAAACTATGATGCTGGCACTCTGAGGCCGACAGAGCATGGGGAAGTATGGGTTACAGATGATGGGGGGGAGATTGATCAGGATTTGGGCACTTATGAGAGGTTTCTTAATGTAGACATCCCCAAGAGAAACAACATCACCACAGGACAAATCTATAAAACAGTCATTGACAGGGAAAGGCAGGGAGAGTATCTTGGCCAGACCGTGCAGTTTATCCCCCATATACCTGATGAAATAAAGAGAAGAATAAAAGAAGCAAGCGACGGCTATGATTTTGTTTTGGTTGAAGTGGGCGGCACAATAGGGGACTATGAAAACATACCATTCCTTTTCGCATTGAAAAGCCTCGAACGGGATGTCGGCAAGAAAAATCTTACTTATATCCTTATAACTTACCTGCCTATCCCGGGCCATATTGAGGAGATGAAGACAAAGCCGACACAGCAGGCAATAAGGCTGCTCAGCGAGTCTGGAATCTTTCCTGATTTCATAATATGCAGGGCCAAAAAGCCATTGGATGTTGTGAGAAAAAAGAAAATAGAGACTTACGCAAATATTGCTTCAGATAATGTGATCTCCGAGCCGGATATAGAAACCGTTTATCAGATTCCTCTGGACCTGGAAAAGGAAATGCTGGGGGAAAAGCTGCTGAAAGAATTCCAAATAAAATCCAGGAAAAGCCAAAATTGGGCAGAATGGAAAAGGCTTGTGGAAAACATTCTGAACCCTAAAAAGCATGTTAAGGTTGCAATTGTCGGAAAATACATTGACATCGGCGATTATAACCTTGCTGATTCCTACATCTCCATCAATCAGGCATTGATCCACGCAGGAGCTTCATTAAACACCAGAGTTGAAATAAGCTGGCTTGACGCAAAAATGTTTGAAAACGGCAGTAAATCTTTAAGCGAATTGAAAGGCTACGATGGCATTATAGTCCCTGGCGGATTCGGAGCTTCTGGTGTTGAGGGAAAGATAAATGCAATTAATTATGCCCGCTTAAACAAAATTCCTTATCTTGGGCTGTGCTACGGCCTGCAGCTGGCGGTTGTTGAATTTGCAAGGAAT
>CAZFEZ010000124.1:0-2115 GCA_964518225.1 uncultured Methanosarcinales archaeon
TGGAACAGGCAGCTTTTCCATATCTTTTTTGGCATAGGGATTGTTTTTTTGTTGGTGTATGATTTTATTGACAAGAATATCATATTAATTGCCACCATAGCTGGTTTTATTTTATCATACCTGAGCAAAAAAATCAGGATTCCAGTAATCTTTGATCTGCTCATAAAATTTGAGCGCAAAGAAGAGCTTGAAAGGTTTCCAGGCAGGGGGATGATATTCTATTTGATTGGAGTTTACATATCCCTGCTGGCTTTTCCAAAGGACATAGCGATGGCTTCCATAATGGTGCTTGCCTTGGGAGATTCTGTAAGCCACCTGTTTGGGGCACATTATGGCAAGATAAAGCATCCTCTGTCAAAAACAAAATTTTTGGAGGGCACTGTTGCCGGGTTTATTTTCGGCTTCATCGGCGCTTTCGTGTTCTTGCCTTTTCATGAGGCTTTTTTTGCTTCGCTGGCGGCAATGATTTTCGAGGCGATTGAGATAAAAATCAGAACCGGGCAGGTTGATGACAATCTGACAGTGCCTTTTATAGCAGGAGCTGCTGTATGGCTGGTTAGGCTTTTGTGATGCAATTGGTTGGAGTAAAAGGCAATAGACGGGAAACTATGTTGTTAAAATCATTGGAGGTAAAAGAAAATGGCAAAAAATTGGAAACATAGGTTAGCAGTTTTTAATACACGCTATCAAAGTGTAGTAAATATGTTTGTTGGTGCTTTTTTAGGAGCGGCTTTTGCTCAATTAATAAATAATAATATTTTTTTATATTTTGTGATAGGGATATTCATAACGGCACTTATTTTGAACAACATTGCCATCAAGTTTACTTTCAAAAATTGTCCATCTTGCGGAAGGATATTGTCAAAGTCCCGAAAGTGACAGAAAGCAAAAAAATAAGTAAAAGTCCCGCAGATTGGACAGCACCGCAATGCAATACTTTTATAAACAAAATACCCTTTTCCTCAGGGCTTATATAATTCAAAATGCTAAGCGAACAATTAAAGGAAATATTCCTGAAAAGCAAAGAGCCTTTTGCAGACATACTTGGGCAGGAGGATGCGAAGCAGGGCATTAAATCAGCCTTGCTGATGAACAGGCACATCATAATAGTCGGAGCGCCTGGCATAGGAAAGACAACTTGGGCGAAGAACATAGCAGAATTATTGCCGGATATTGAGGTTGTAGGAGGGTGCAGCTATCACTGCACCCCAAAAAACCCGGTATGCCCCTCATGCAAACAGGTCAAAAACCACAAGACAGCAAAAATTGAAGGGGCAAAAAGATTCATAAGAATCCAAGGCTCGCCTGATCTGACCGTGGAGGACCTTTTGGGAGACATAGACCCAATCAAGGCATTGAAATTCGGCCCATTGAGCATGGAGGCATTTACTCCCGGAAAAATATTCAAGGCCAACAATGGTATTTTGTTTTTTGATGAGCTGAACAGATGCCCGGAAAAGCTTCAGAATGCCCTATTACAGGTTCTCGAGGAAAGAAAGGCAACAATCGGATCTTATGATATTGATTTTGATGTCAACCTTATTTTTATTGGAACAATGAATCCGGATGACACATCAACCGAGAAGCTGAGCGATGTGCTGCTTGACAGGTTTGACATTGTTTACATGAGTTATCCGGAAAGCATTGAAACAGAAAAGAAAATTGTATTGGCAAAGGGAAAGAAAATATCAAATGTAAGCGATGAGATGCTGGACTTAATGGTTTATTTCGTAAGGCTGCTGAGGGACGACGATAAGCTTGAAAAAAAGCCAAGCGTGAGGGCATCGATTGGATTATATGAGAGGGCACAATCAAACGCCTTGCTTAACGGGAGAAAGAATATAGAGTTTGAAGATGTAAAGCAGGTGATAATCTCTGTTTTATCCCACAGAATCAGATTAAAGCCCAGTGTAAGGTATCTTGAGGATGTTGGAAATTATATCAAGGAGAAGTTCCACAAGCATGTAGAGGCATCAAAGTGGCAGAACTCCCTGGAGGAAGAGAAACAAGCTCGTGATTACCGGTAGCGAAAAGCTTACGGCAAAAGAATTTTCTAAAGCAGAGGAATTAAGCGGGAAACTGGCTTTTCAGCAGCTTGAAGACAAGTTCATGCAC
>CAZFEZ010000124.1:2345-3188 GCA_964518225.1 uncultured Methanosarcinales archaeon
ATTCCAAAAGGAGCTAAAGGAAAAAATACAGCAAAAGATTTTGGAGCTGAAGGAAGAAGGATTCCTGCAAAAAGATGATACCCTGTCAGAGAAAGGGGTAGAGCTTGCTTCTTTGGTTTTATATTTCGAGGAGCTTGATAAAATAGTTCCAAAAGGCGTTATAGGGGAGAAATCCAGCAAAAAAACCCACATGTATGGCGAGAAGGAAGACTCAAGAGTGTACAAAAAAGGCGACAGGTACAGGGACATTGCTTTAAGAAAATCCATTAAGCTTGCAATAAGGCGGGGCCATGGGGATTTTGGCGGCAGAGACTTGCAAGTGCATGAGAAACAGAGCAAAGGCCAGACTTACATTGTTTATGCGCTTGATGCATCCGGCTCTATGAAGGGCAGGAAGATAGAGGCGTGCAAGAAAGCCGGCATTGCACTTGCCTACAAAGCAATAAACGAGAAAGACAAGGTCGGGCTGATTGTTTTTGGCTCTGAAGTGAAGGAGACTGTAGAGCCTACATTGGACTTTACAAGACTGCTCAAGGAAATAACAAGAATAAGGGCTTCAAAAGAAACCGATATTGTATCAACGCTTCAGAAAGCGATTGGGCTGTTCCCCAGCGAGCACATAACAAAGCACTTGGTGCTGATGACTGACGCTCTGCCGACAAAATTAACTCTTGAAGAAACTTCAATTGCCAGAAGCAAAGGCATTACAATTTCTGTGATTGGAATCAACATGGATGATAAAGGGAAAAAATTGGCAGAGAAGATAGTCCAGATCGGAGAAGGCCGCCTGTACGTCGTAAGGAACATGGAAAACCTAGATAAGATTGTGCTGGAGGATTATTA
>CAZFEZ010000125.1:0-3100 GCA_964518225.1 uncultured Methanosarcinales archaeon
ATAGATTTAAAAAATAGAGTAGAATACTACACATCATTGCAGGCATATGAAAAGAATCATGATTTAAAGCCAACAATAAATCTTTATATGAAGGAATACATCAAATTAAAGAAAAAGCTGGGTGACTACAAAGCAAAGAAAAAGTGGCCACCTAAATTCAAAAAATGAAACATCTAAGCATTTTAGGCTCAACAGGCTCAATTGGAACTCAAACTTTAGATATAGTAAGGCAATTTCCTAACGAATTCAAAGTTGCGGGGCTAAGCACAAACAAAAACACTGAATTGCTGCTCAAGCAAATCAAGGAATTCAGGCCAAAAGCAGTCGCAATAATGGACAAGAGCAAGGCTGATGACCTGCTGAAATTCTCGTCATGCCAGATTTATTCCGGAATAGAAGGCTTGAACAGAATTGCAGCCTTAAATGAAGCCGACACGGTTGTAAATGCCCTTGTGGGCTCGATCGGCATAGAGCCGACTTACAATGCAATAAGAAACAGGAAAAACATTGCGTTGGCAAACAAGGAAACTCTGGTTGCGGCAGGCTCTGTTATAATGGAAGAAGCGAAGAGAAACAGCATAAACCTTATGCCGATTGACTCCGAGCACAGCGCCATTTTCCAATGCCTTAATGGGGAGAACGCAAACGACGTGAGTAAAATAACAATTACATGCTCCGGCGGCCCATTTAAGGATTACACGAGGCAGCAATTGGAAAGCGTCAGTGTGCAGGACGCATTGAATCATCCGACTTGGAATATGGGAAATAAAATAACAATTGACAGCGCAACCCTGATGAACAAGGGCTTTGAAGTTATAGAGGCTCACTGGCTTTACGGAATTGGGTACGAGAAAATAAATGTGGTTATCCATCCGCAGAGCATTGTGCATTCTTTGGTGGAGTTTGCTGACAAATCAGTTATAGCGCAGCTTGGGCTGCCTGACATGAAAATTCCGATACAATACGCTATGTCCTTTCCGAAAAGGTTCACAAATAACGCAACACACTTGGATTTGGCAAGGATAAAAACTCTGGAATTCAGGGAGCCGGATTTTGAGATGTTCCCCTGCCTGAAATATGCCTATGGGGCAGGAAATGCCGGCGGAACCCTGCCTGCAGTTATGAATGCCGCAAATGAAGCTGCAGTCTACGCTTTTTTGAGCAATAAAATAAGGTTTTTGGACATACCAATATTGATAAGAAGGATTATGGACGGTCATAAACCAATCCAAAACCCCGCATTAAAAGAAATTCTTGAAATTGACAGAAAAATAAAGGAAGAAACTGGCAATATAATTGAAAGGGAGATAGCCGTTGAAAATTAATTTTATGTTTTTTAAAATTTTAATGTGCTGTGGAAAAATGCAAGGCAACTAAAACATTAGTTTCATTTTAAAAATAACATCGAATAAAACTGATATTGGGAACCATTCTAAAATGAATTTTGCAATTATTGTCGCCGCAGGTAAGGGCAAAAGGATGAAATCAAATACAAACAAAGTATTTCTGCCTCTATTAGACAAGCCTATGGTATACCACACTATAAAGCATTTCCATGCATGCAGCCTGATTGATGAAATAGTCATGGTAACACAGAAAAAAGACATTAAAAAAATAAAGGAGATAAAGGCAAAATACAATCTCAATAAGATAAAAAAAATAATTGAAGGCGGCAATGAAAGGCAGGACTCTGTTTATAACGGCTTCATGTCGCTAAAAAATGCAAAAAATGACGATGTTGTGGTAATCCATAACGGAAGCAACCCCCTAGTAAGGGAAAAAGAAATTGCTGAGTGCATGAATGCAGCAAGAAAATACGGCGCCGCTGTTGCCGGATTCCAGCTGAAAGACACAATCAAAAAAATAAACAACAATTTTGTTGAAAAAACAATCGATAGGACTGATATTTATCAAGTTCAGACCCCGCAGGCTGCCAGATACGGGCTGTTTGTTAAGGCTCTTAAGAATGCCAGGAAAAAGGACCTGAAAGTCACCGATGATGTTTCTTTGGTTGAAGCCTTAGGAATGAAAGTTAGGATTGTGCCCTGCTCCTATGAAAACATGAAGGTGACAACAGAAGACGATCTAAGGATAGCTGAAGCAATCATGATGAAAAAAAGGAATGAGGGCTTTAGAATAGGGTTTGGGCAGGACAGCCACAGATTTTCTTCAGATAAAAACCGAAAATTAGCTTTGGGCGGATATGTTTTGAATGAAACCGGCTTGGAGGCAGACTCTGACGGAGATGTCATCCTGCATGCACTGTTCAACGCAATAAGCTCTGCAATAGGCGAACGGTCGCTTGGATATTATGCCGGCAAGATGTTTAATGATGGAATAACTGATAGCAAGGAGTATTTAAAAGTTATTTTAAATAAGTTAAAAAAAGGAAACATGGAAATAAACAATGTAAGCGTAATGATAGAAGCAAGCAGGCCAAGACTGGAAAAGCATACGGATAGCATTAAAAATTCATTGTCAAAAATATTAAGAACAGATAAGCAAAGAATCGGGATTGTTTACACCTCAGGGGAAAATCTCACTTCATTTGGGCAGGGCAAGGGAATGCAGTGCTTTGTTGTTGTGAGTGTGGCATCAATATAGCTTGTTTTAAGCAGAAGGAGTGTACTGCATAAATGGTCTCAAAGTCTGAGTCCTATCATACCCAAGCCTAGTAAAAAATAGATCTTCAATATTTTTTAATCTAAGTTTAGTCCGATCATCAGTTGTGTAGGTTGGATGTTGTCCAAGAATAGAAACAATATTGGGTTCATTAACCATTTTAAAAATTTTATATTCTATCTTTTTTTTCGAACCAGGAATATTACCAGAAACAACTACTACACCTTCATAATTTATTTTTGTTGCATTGCCAATTTCTTCTGAAACAATTCTTTCTACACTTGTAGCTAATGTGTTAAGTTCAGAATCTACTCTGTCAGTTTTAACAAGTCCTTTATAACCATCACCTTCAGTATTATCCATTTTCACTCCCTCCGTGTGACAATAATTAGATTAGGAAATTACCTCCATTTAAAAACCTTTCTGTTTTGCCTTTAAAATCAGCAATATTAATATATCATTAGTGTTACCAGTTCTG
>CAZFEZ010000126.1:0-807 GCA_964518225.1 uncultured Methanosarcinales archaeon
ATATTGCCATAGATTTCCATGACATGCATTATTATGGGAACGAGAATGACAACTATGTCGTCGAAACCAAGCCGGATAGAGGCACCTACCATTATTTCCGTTTCATTACGCTTGCGATAGTGGTAAAAGGAAGAAGATTCACAATTAGGGTGAGGCCAGTACATAAAATTGATTTCACTTTCAAGGAAAGGCTTGCGGAGGAACTCCTGAATTATGCCACGACTAATTTTAAGATAAGGAATATCTATCTGGATGCCGGATTCTTCGACAACGAGATTATAAAATTGCTGAATAACTTCGGGCTTAAATACATAGTACGGGCATCAGCCAATAAAAAGATAAAAAAGCTTACCAACAGGAAGAAGGATCTGCCAATTGTCATGCCTTATTTCCTTGCGGGAAAGGCCTATACAAAGCTCGTGGTGGTAAAGTTGAGAAAGAAGGACTCAGCCAAGAAAAAAGAGACTAGAGTTTACTTTCTGACTAACCTAACTGTTACGGAGATAGATTTCGAGACAATAGACCGCTTGTATAGGCGAAGGTGGTCAATTGAAACTTCTTATCGAGTAAAAAAGCACAGCCTCAGGATTAGGACAACCAGCAAGAATCACATAATCAGGTGCTTCCTGTTCATGTTCACCACTGCCCTCTACAATTTGTGGTATTTGGCAAACATCATTGTAGGATGGAAGATCCGAAGAAATTGGATAGTGCCATTCATTGCTGCCAAGATTTTTATATCCAGGCTGCTTCACACTTATACTCCACCCCTTAAGCTCTGCGGTGGTTATGGCTAACATTTGTTAG
>CAZFEZ010000126.1:817-3092 GCA_964518225.1 uncultured Methanosarcinales archaeon
AACCGGACGCATCGTCTAGAAAAAGCAATTTCAATGTACCAACTGGAAAGCGAAGTTTTTTCACAAAAACTTCAATGCCGTTCTTGGCTAGTTCTGATTCTTTTTCTCTGAAAATTGTTGTCGTCGAGAAAAATAAAAAATAACAAAATTTATTAACTTTTTATGTTTTTACTTTCGGAGGTACTGTTTGTCAGTAGTTCCGAAAGTAGATTTTACCTATCAGGAACACTAGCCATAGTTTTGCTTTTTATCTGAACCAGATAGTCCAAAGCGCTCACAATTCCCCCATACATGCTGTCGCAGTATCCATGCCTGCAGCTTGTGTCATTAACCAGAACAAACTTTTTGGGCTCCTGTGCTTTTTGATAGGAATCCACAGCAGAGCTCAAGGGAATAATCGTGTCATTTATAGAGTGCACCATCACCAGTTTTCTTGGCGTTACCATACCAATATAATTATCGGAATCAATTGACTTCAAAAAAGCGTTCTTTTTCTCATCAGGTCCGCCTTTGAAATCAAGGCCGGCAGAGCTTATAACAAGCACGCCATTAACATTTCTGTCTATGGCAGCGGCTATTACAGCAATCCTTCCTCCAAGGCTTTCCCCTGCAACCATTATCCTGTCAGGATCGATAAATGGCGCGCTATACAGCAAATCGTAGGCTCTCAACGCATCATAAACCAAAAGGTGCTGGTACGGCTCTTTTCCGGATAGGAAGGAAGCATAATCCTCATCCAAATTCGGAATATTCCCTCCCGTTTCCCCGACTCCCCTCTGGTCAATTACCAAAACAGCTGCATCAAGCTGGGCAATGCTTTTTGCAAGCTCAAGCTCGCTTTCCTTGCCAACACCCGCTCCCGGAAGCAAAACAACCCCGGGCAAAAGCTCTGCTGCGGATTTTGGCAAAACCAAAAAGCCGTATATGTCTTCGTTTCTGCTTTTGTAAATGATTTTGCTTATGGTCAATTTCTCTGTCTCGCCATAGTTTTCCCTGTGAAATTTTATACTGCCCCTGTTTAAGGGGTAATAAAGATGACCTTCCCTGTCAACCACAAATTCAATATCTTCCTTAGGCTCAGGCTTTTCTTCGGTTTTTTGAAATTTCTTAAACAATGAACCTGAATAAAATAAAAGAATTCCTAGGATGACCGCAACTATCATGCCAAAATAAATATGGTTTTTCTTGATTTTCATATTGCGTCTATTATTTTGTTTAGGTTCACGCTATTCCGATTGTTTTTATAAACCTTTGCCAGCCCTATTATCCTGTCTTTGTCTAAAATGATTTTTTTGTCCTTAAGGGTTTTTGCCAGATGCCCGCCCATCAGGAACTGGCAGAACTGGGTAACATTTTTCGGGCTTTTTGCGTAATGTGCCCTCTCAAAATCAATCAGACAAGGCTCGTTATTGGAGATAATCACATGCTTCAGCGGATGGTGCATCTCCTCCTTGTCTATCTTGAGGTTGTCGAGCGCAAACATCTGGCTGAATATTTTTTTTAATATTTTTTTTATTTGGGCATTATTTGATTTTTTAATGCAATCGGCGATGAAGTCCCCGTCAATATAATTGTATACAAGATAATCATCTTCAGCCTTGATCAATTTCGGGCCTATCTTGTGCTTATTCAATATTTTCAGCCATTTGGCTTCATTTTCAATCCTGCCGATTGCCTTGCTTTGCGGATTTATTGTCTTCACCGCAATTTTCCTGTTTTTATAAAGTCCTGTAAACAAAATCCCCCTGTGGCCTCTTGCAAGGTATCTGGCATTTTTTATTCCATCACCCTCGAGTTTCTTCAGGAAACCGTTTTTTCTCAGTAAATAAACAAAAATGTCTTCAAAAAATATATGAACTTTTCCGATCTCCTCAAAATCAAGCAGGCTGTTCCTTATGAATTCATCGACCTTACTCTTTCTTGTCAGGGAAGAGAAAACCATCAAAACTATGCCGTCAGGCTTCAGAAAGCTGTTCACTTCGTTCAGGAATCTTTCCATGACTTCGTACCCTTTTTTGCCGCCTTCAATTGTAAGGTCCTTTAATTTTAATTCCTGCGGCAGGTAAGGCGGATTGAATATGACAGTATCAAACTTTCCATTTATGGTTTTGAATAAGTCGGACTGCAGGAATTTTATTTTATGGTTTTTTATATTGTTCTTGCAGTAGTCAATAACTTCTTTTTGCACATCGACAGCAAGCACAGAAGCGACATTTGGGCTTTGGGAAGCTGCAATCGCCTGTATCCCGGAGCCTGTGCCTACATCAAGCACCTT
>CAZFEZ010000127.1:0-3043 GCA_964518225.1 uncultured Methanosarcinales archaeon
TTCAATCAGCGAAACCTATTTATATGCAGCATCATGAGCCGGAAAGCATGAAAAATATTTTACACTGGCTTATTCCAAAGGAAAGGGAATTCTTCGAAATGCTTGCCCAACAGTCCGATAGCGCTGTTGAGGCCTCCAAGGAGCTTAAGAAGTTTGTTGGGGACTACCATACTCTTGAAACAAAGGAGAGAAAATCAAAAGCCCGGTCAATAAAGGATATAGAGAGAAAAGCAGATGACGCAACGGGCAGCATGATGGCTAAGCTGAATAAATCTTTCAATGCGTCCATCGACAGGGAAGAGCTGCGCAGGATTGTTGTGCTTCTTGAAGATATTATAGACATTATCAACTCCGTCTCTTCAAGATTGGTGATTTTGAATATAGGGAGGATAGATGATTATATAATTAAAATGGTCGATGTGGCAGTTGATTCCATTGATGAGGTTAGCAAATGCATGGCTGACCTGGGGAAGCTGAAGGATGCGGAAGGGCGCCTTGCAAAAATAAAAAACCTTGAAAAGAAGGCAGATTCCATTTATGACGAGGCTTTGTCAGAGCTGTTTCATTTTTACAAAAACTCGATTGACATAATGAAATACAGGGAGATTTACGAGCTTTTGGAGAGAAGCGTGGACAAATGTCATGACGTGGCAGATGTTCTGCAGGACATAATCTCGAAGCGCGCTTGATTTTTTAGCGCTATCTCCTCCATATGAGAACTATGTTTAATAAAACAGACAGGCTCAGCAGAAAAATCATGATAAGCCCTTTGGCTTTTTCAGTGCTTGATTCATAGACTGTCTCTGGCTTTTGAATTTCGGGCGCTTTTATTTTGGGCTTTTGAATATTCTTATTGGCATTTGCGGCAAGTAGGATTACATTGTCTGATTCCTCGATTTTTGGGCTTGTTGCCCTGGCTTTCTTGGACGGTTTAGTTTCTATTTGCTCTATGTCTTGATTGGTATTCTTTGGTTCTGTGTTTTTTATGCTGGCGGTATTTGTGTCCTCTTCCGGGTCTTCAGCCGTGTCCTTTGGCTTCGTTTCATCGGAATCGCCGCTTATCTTTATTTTTTTAGTGTCTATGTTGTTATTCTTGTTCGTATCATCGCACTCAACGCTTATCTCGGCAGTTAGTTTATATTCTCCAGGCTTTAAGTTGGGGGTGTACTTGCTTGATGTTTTTTGCTTTGAGATTGAATCGGAAGTCCATGGCTTGTAGCTTTTTATAGTGCTACCGCCAGAATCCTCTATCTTGGCTGTGCCGGTTATATTTGTCGGCTTGCCTTCTGCTTTGGTCGCCATCATCCTCCATGTGAAATCCTCCTTTTGGAACTCCTCTCCGTCAGCAAGTATTTCAACAGCATAGTCGCACTCCGGCTGCTGGGCAAAAGAAGAGTAAGAAAGCAATGCTGCAAGAAGTGAAAGTATGGGCAGAAGCTTCATCTGCCTTGTTTTTGGCCCCGATTATTTATTTTTTATGTAATTATGGCTTATATCAATTACTATTTAGAAATGCTAACAAAAGTTTTTAATAAAATAACTTTGTATATCCAAAAGGGTGCCTGTAAGTGGGTTTTTTAAAGTTCTTGAAGAAGGAAAAGAAAGAGGATTCATTTCACGAGCTGGACCTTCCTCCTGCTCCGCCTTCATTGGAAGGCTTTGAGGATGATGCGCAAAAGCTGTCTGATTTTCAGGATATTGACGATAAGCCGCAATCTGAAGATGATATGCCTAAGTTTGACTTTGATATTCCTGAAGACGATAAAAAAATGCCCGAATTTCCCAGCTTTCCGGAGCTTGACGATGTTCATGGCATAATCCCGCCTGTCACCGCTCCTCCAATGCAGCCATCATCAAAAATTCCGCCGCAGTTGCCCGAGATGGAACAGGAAGAGCCTGAAGTGCACGATATTCCCGCAAAACCTAAAGGACTTTTCAGGGAAGAAGGTGACCTCCTGGATAAAAAGCAGGATTTCGGGCAGTTGATTAAGAGGGGAAGGACAATCTATGTAAGGGTTGACAAGTTCAAATCCGCTCTTGGAAACATAAATATGATAAGAAACGACCTGAAAAAATCAGAAGACGCATTGATGAAGCTGGAGAACATGAAGAATGCCGAATACAAATCATTTGACAGGATGAAGTCTTCTATCGAAGACCTTCAGAAGAAATTTATTTTTGTAGACAAAACTTTGTTTAAGGGTGATTAAAAATGAAGGATCAAAGAACCGGGGCGCCTGTTTTTGTAAAAGTTGATGAGTACAGGGAAATACTGGATGTGCTGGACATGATAAAGGGAAGGGTAAAGGAGATAAGGGGCACGCTGGACAACATAAAAACATTAAGGCATGATGAGGATGCTGAGCTTGTGATGTGGAACACTGCTATAAGCGATATCGAGAAGAAGATAGACAGCATCGACAGGATAATGTTTGAGCCCGGCCAGACTTGGTAAAGATGAAAGAGCAGCATAGTGAATTGTTTTTCGTCGAAATAAGGAACCCCCTTGAAGTAAGGAGGAATATTCTTGAGGTTCTAAAGCAGATACTTGAAGTGCTGCAGAAATTCGAGAAATTCAAGCAGTTCAGGCAGGAGAAGCTTGAGAGCATAAACAAGCTCAGGAGCCTGCTCAGGGAGACAAACAAGGCGATGGGCAGCCTTAAAAACAAGCTGCCCCAAACAAGCTTTAAGATTCCTGTTGTAAAGGAAGCCATGGCGCATCCAAAGAAAGCAAAGCAAAAAAAGAAGGAAAGCACAAAGCCTGCCCAGGAAAGAGCCCCTCCGAAGAGGGAAATGACAGAGCTGGAGAAGCTTGAATCCGAGCTTAAGTCAATAGAAGGCAAATTGAAGGAATTGACTTGAAAGTTTGATTATTATTTTTATTCATGATTTGTTTCTTAATTTAAATCTTCAATGAAATGGTATTTTAATACGTTGCTTCGCAACATTAATTAGTCTCGGCAAAATTTGTCTTGCCACTAAATTTTGCCTCGAAATTTATTCAATTAAATAATAGGCGAGGTCGAGCGTGTGGCAGGACAGC
>CAZFEZ010000128.1:0-3040 GCA_964518225.1 uncultured Methanosarcinales archaeon
ATGGCAGATTGTTACAGTTGCATTTTTCTCAAGCAGCATCATCGCAACAGGCTTGCCTACAATGTTGCTCCTTCCAACAACAACTGCGTTTTTTCCCTCAATCTTTATGCCAGCTGATTCTATCAGATGCAAAACAGCCCTTGCGGTTGCAGGCGCCAAAATTGTATTTTCTGAAAAAAGGTGCCCGAGATTCACAGATGTGAAGCCGTCAACATCCTTGTGGGGCAGTATGGAATTTGTCAGCAAATTCTCATCAATCTGCTTCGGCAGCGGCAGCTGCACCAGAATCCCGTGTATTTTAGGATTATTGTTAAGGCTGTTAACCAGATTAAGCAGGTCAATCTCACTGACATCTTTGTCGATATTGTGCCTTTCACAGTAGCCGCCGACATCCCCCAAGCTTTTCTCTTTGGAATTGACGTAAATCTCGGAAGCAGGGTTGCTGCCGACCAAAACAAGCGCTAATCCGGGCTTTTCTTTTAAACTTTTTATTTTGTCCTTCAACCTGCCCAGTATGCTGTCAGCAATCTTTTTGCCGTCTATGATTTTGGCTGGCATTTTATTTTAAAATATCAAAATCCGGATACAAAGGAAACTTTTTGCATAACTCTAAAATATCCTTTCTCACTTTTTCAATAACACTTTTGCTGGTGGGATCATCAATTACTCTTGCGATACATTCTCCAACAAACTTCATTTCGCTTTCCTTCATCCCTCTTGTTGTTACTGCTGGAGTTCCAAGCCTGATGCCTGAAGGGTTAAACGGCGTGGCAGGCTCATAAGGAATGGTATTCTTATTTACTGTTATTCCTGCTTCATCCAATGCATTCTGAACTTCTTTTCCTTTTCCAGTTAGCCCCTTATTGACAAGCTTAATAACAATTAAATGGTTATCTGTCCCGCCTGTTACAAGCTCAAGGCCATTACTCATTAATGCTTCAGCAAGAGCTTTTGCATTCTTCACAATTTGTTGGCAGTATTTCGTGTAATCGGGCTTTAAAGCTTCTCCAAAAGCAACAGCTTTTGCTGCATTGACATGGTCGTGAGGGCCCCCCTGCAAGCCTGGAAAAACTGCAGAGTCAATCTTCTGCGCTAAATTTTTTTTGCCATTCTTGTCAAACCTGTCTGTTATCTTGCACATAATAATTCCGCCCCTTGGACCCCTTAAAGTTTTGTGGGTTGTGGTTGTAACAACATCAGCTAACGGAACTGGATTTTCATGAACTCCTGTAGCGCACAAGCCTGCTATGTGGGCAATATCTGACATATGGTATGCCCCGACTTCATCGCATATCTCTTGGAATGCCTTAAAATCCAATTTTCTTGGGTAAGCTGTTAATCCAGACAAAATAAGCTTTGGCTTCAACTTCATAGCTTGCTTTTTTATTTGATCGTAATCCAAAAGTTCGCTTTCCATGTCAACATTATAAGCAATACAATTATACTGCTTGCCGGAAAAATTGACAGGGCTTCCATGGGTTAAATGGCCGCCTGCACTCAGGTCAAACCCCATGAAAGCATCGCCTATATTCAGCAAAGCGAAAAATACAGCCTGATTTGCAGGGCTTCCTGAGTAAGGCTGGACATTAACGTGCTCCGCCCCAAATAATCTTTTTGCTCTCTCGATAGCCAAATCTTCAGCCATATCAACAAATTCGTTGCCGCCATAATATCTTTTATGCGGATAGCCTTCAGAATACTTATTTGTAAAAACAGAGCCTAATGCCTGCAATACTGCTTTGCTCACGACATTCTCACTCGGAATAAGCTCGATGCCATTGCTTAATCTATCCCTTTCTTTTTTAATTGAATTATAGATTTCAGGGTCAGTTTTTGAAATATCATCCATCATTGAAATTTTTATTCACCCCAAGAAAAAGACATTCTGAATTGTTTATATAGTTTTCGGGGAAATTTTCTAAAAACTGAATAAGGCTCATTAGCTAATTCTGTGGCAAAAATTTAAAAGAAGACAACTATTAATTCAATCTATGGCAGGATTATTAATATTTGATCTTTATGGAACTATTTTAAAGGCGGATAAAAGAGACGGGATAGTTAGGGATGGTTTATCGATCCTTCTGGATTACTATAAATCTTCAAGAACAGCAATTTTTACGGATGGAAAATCAAGGCACAGTTATGGCTGACCTCGAATTTTCAGGTCTAAGTGAAAAATTTGATGCAGTATATCATTCTCGACATTGTGTTCCTGAATACTTCCCTAGGTTAAGTGAGGAACTGAAGGAAAGAATATTGAAATATGGGGGAGGTACAATTAAAAATCTTGAGAGAGTTTGCAATGATTTTCACATCCCAAAATCTGAATCGGTGTTTATCGGAGATAATTTTTATGATAAAGATAAAAAGTCCGCAGAAATTTTTGGTCTAAGATTCATTAAAATTCCACAATTCAGGGCAAATCCTCCAGATTGGATAGAAAAAGAAAATAATGAAGGTGCTATTGAATATGAAGATTCTTCAAATCCATTTTCATTTGAAACCTTAATCGGAAGAATATGAAAATTTTGTTGATTTTTTAATTACTTTTAAGTCGCCCTTTTTCTGGGGATTTTAAATATTTTTGAAATTTACACTTGGTATTCAGTGAAAAATTTTTATACTACTGCATGATTATTACAAAATATGGAAGACTATTTATCCTCTTATCTGCAATATTTTTTGCCTCTTTTAACAATAACAAATGGTATGGGATTACAAATAAGGAAAACGCCATCAATAGATTACATTATTTTCTCTGCTACAGCTTTAACTGTGGTTGACTCAATGTTAAGCCCAATGATTTATGGAAAGACATTGCATGAATTGTGTGGTTTAACTTACAGCAATTCCATAGAGCAAGAAATTGTTTTTTATGAGGGCGTTGCTACTGGTTTGGCCAATGCCTACATGTTTGTAAGAAATCTTTCAAAAAGAGTTTCTTAAAAAATCAAAGAAAAATTTTAAGTCGCCCTATGCTGTTTTCTCAATCTTCTCTCTTTCTTGATTCGCTTTCGCTGCCATTTCCATCTCATCTGCT
>CAZFEZ010000129.1:0-3015 GCA_964518225.1 uncultured Methanosarcinales archaeon
GCCGTTATACGTTGTCCTTAAATCGTAAAGCACCTGTTTCTTTTCTGCCATAAATACCACTAAGCCGGCTTTGAAATGACCGTGTAATGCCCGTATAGGTTCAGAAATTTTTCAACATTGTGATAGAGATGGTTTATGTCATGGACAAGCCTATGCTCGAACCTTTCAGTGTATGCCTTGAATACAAAATAGTCATAGATTGTCCTCAAAAAAAACAAAATCGGCTTGTCGTCCCAGTAGTTGTCATAGTCATATTCCATGAACCCGTCAATCACAATTATGATTCTTGCGGTGTCAATCCTGGATTTTCTGCCATTGCTCACAACATCTGTCTTTAGTATGTCATAGCCGAGAACCCTTACCTTGACAATATACCTTATGTAGTCGGTTATCTTCTTCCATGGGGAAATTTGCCATTCTATGAATTTTCCATGATTGGTATGCTGCTCGAAATCCTTGTCCTGCCTCTTGTCAAAGCCGCGCTCAAAAAGGAAATTCTCAATCACCCTCAGCAAGTCGCTTACATTCACAGGTCCATTGTAGTCTATCTTTTCATGGTCTACAACTATTTTTAAATGGCCCATTCTGAACAATAACCTCTTTTTTAGTGCACGCCGGAAAAATGCCTGTGCTCATAGCCTTCTGATACCATCTTCAGCCTTTCCTTTAGAAGGGCATGCAGCCTTAAAACTATCTTGTAGTAAAGCTCGTCCCACCAAACACCTTCAAACCTCTTTCTGATCACATACTTGTTGTAAAAGCTCTTTAAATGTGCCAAAAATGCGCTCTTTTCCCATATCTTTTCGTAATCTGTTACGCAGGTGCCGTAAAGCTGCACCCAAATCCTGCCCTTTATCATCTTCTTCTTGGTTCCGTCTTTCAGGACAACATCTATCTCCTTGAAGTCAAATGTCTCAATGTTTATATTGACAACCCATTCATAATAATCCTCTACTTTTCTTCTTGCCTCAAAAGAATACATAAGCTCTGCCCCAAAAGTGCTTGGCCTTCTGAGCCTTTGCTGCTTCTCATAAAGCTTGAATTTTTTCTGCCTGAAGAAATCCGCGATTGTTTCGTAAACGTTCTGCATGTCCAAAATGCCCTTGTATTGGATGTAAACAATGGGGGTAGGGGCATCTGCATTGTGGATAAAATCATTAGGATTCATGAAAATTTTTCTGACTTCAATAATATATAAAGGTTTCTATGCTCGTTTTCTGATATGTCGGAAATCGCAAAGGTGCACACTTTAATACTATCTCAAAGCAAGCCAGCGATTTCCGTGACATGAGCGAGCGAGAGCGAGCTCTCGCATGTCACTGCTCAAAAACACGCTAAGTACTTTAGTGCTAGTGTTTTTGACAGGAAAGATTTATATACAAGTAATTCAGTTAAAAGCCCGTAAAAGATGGTGTTTAATGACAAAAATAAGTAAATTCTTAATAATAATTTTGGGCGTGTCCCTTCTATTGGTCAATCTTGCTTATGCTGCATCTTTTAATGCAAAAGCTACCCCCATAAAAGACAAGATTGTGGTTGATGAACTGGCTGAATTTGAAGTAAGCATACAAAACAACATGGATACGGGGCAGGAATTCATAATCAAAAAGGCAGGCTACCCGTTCTGGGACATGTACACAGTACCTTTGCAGAACCCAATCACCTTGAAAGTGCCTCCGCAAAGCTCTGCTTCAATAATCCTTTTTGTTGACCCCTTGTATATAACCTCGGTTGACACATACACACTGGATGTTGGGGTGGTTATGGAGAGCACGGGCCTGGAGCAAAAAGTGCCGCTAACTATTGGAATAAAGTCAACAGATCCGCTGATTGAAGGCTACATCCCGACCGTTTTGACAACCACAAGCATTGTGCCGGATGAGATTGACCCACGAAAGGAATTCGCAATAAAAATTAACTTGAACAACCAGAATGTTCTGGACTATCCAAACCTTACAATTAAGGTAGAAAGCGGCTTTTTTAAGGAAGAGCTGTACGTGCCCCTTGGCCCAAAAGAGGAAAAGGCAGTTGAAGTTAAAAAGATTCTTGATGCAATGACTTCTCCCCAGCAGGACAAAATGGTGGTTGCTGTATTCAAGGACGAGAGGCTGATAGTAAACCCAATTGTGGTTGAGTATGGAATAACAGAGTATTCAACACAAGAAGAGCTTCCGAAGGAGCAGTCATTTTTGAAAATAAGGAAAGGCAACAAAGTAACTTCAAATAATCCTGATTATTTGGGGACAATCAAGGTTGAGACAACACTTCTTAAGAACCTGTTCCTGTCCACATCTCCCAGGGCAGAAACAATAAAAGAGAATGGCAAGCTGTATCTGGTGTGGCAGGTTGAGCTTGATAAAGACAGGAAAATGGAAGCCTACACCACTGAAAATTACAGGCCCATTGTTGTTGTTGCTGTGCTTGTCATAGCCGCTTTGGCGCTTTATTTTGTATTCAGGAGCCCGGTCATTGTAAGGAAGAGCATAGCGAATGTGGGCATAAGCGAAGGCGGCATATCAGACGCAAAAGTTGTCATAAGAGTGAAGAACAGGAGCCCTAAGCAAATTGCCAATATAGAAGTTTTGGACAACCTTCCGCATATTGCCCATGTTGAAAAGGAGCTTTCAATAGGCTCTATTCAGCCGCATTCAATAGTGCAGCATCCGAAAAGAGGGATGCTCATCAAGTGGACAATAGAAGCCCTAGAGCCGGGCGATGAAAGAGTCTTGTCATACAGGATGAAGTCAAGGCTTTCAATATTGGGAGAATTCAACCTTCCGGCCGCAAATGCAAGATGCAAGATAGGCGACAGGGTAATCATAAGCAACTCCAACAGGGTAAGCATAGGGGGTTAATCTATTTCTTAATCACAATTTTCATTCAATATTAATCGATAAAAGAGTAGGCTATAAACCAAAACATTAAATAAATTTATAAAGCAAAAACTAACTTCTTTATTATCCCCACGTAGCTCAATCTGGTGGAGCGCTCGGCTGTAGGGAAACCATTTACTGA
>CAZFEZ010000130.1:0-2991 GCA_964518225.1 uncultured Methanosarcinales archaeon
AATTGCATCTTAATATGCCTTTTTGAGGGTCCTGCAAAAACTTTGGATGCAGATTCCTTGGCCCATACACTGCTGCATAAGCCCATGTATTGCCTATCCTGAACATTGCAGAGCCGTCCGCCCTTTGGATTACCCCCACTTTTGCCTCTATCTTCCTTGGCTCATCAAAGCCCCTTCCATCAATTCTTTGCTTGTAAGTCATTTTGTTTGTCACCTTCATCAATTTAATTTTGGATTTGTTTGATATTTTTAAATTGGAGAGTCCGGTTTAAATTAATTCATTCTCCCATAATATCTTTTTCTGGTTTCATGAAGATACTTTCCTAAACGAGTATCTATAGGCTCAAAAAGTTTGAAAAATCTATGCGCACCAAATTTCAATCCTTCAAAACTTCCTAAAATTATGGCACTTTTAGCTGCAGCTTTCGCGTAATCTCCTTGTGATAAATCCTGCTGAACTACTCGGATAATCCCTTCCACCTCTAACCCCCACAATAAATATCTTGTAATCACATCAACGTATTGATTAGCACCAGTGCCGGAGGAGGAGTTTTTAAATTTCCCTATAGCAGTTTTAATTTCATCAACACCAAATTCAAATTTCAATATATCAGTAAGGTTTGACATTCTTTTGTTTGTTATTTTTAATGTTTTAATAGTCAATGAGTTTCAATTTTTGTTTTTTTGAATGTGAGTTTAATGTTATTTTAGTTGTTATTTTTTCTTTCTCAACACATTTTATAAAAATTTAAATAAAAAATTTCTATTGTGTTTTTCCATTCTTCTCCAAAAATTCCTTTATCTTGTCAGTCAGCCCGCTCAAATGGCTTTCTTTCTCTATCTTTCTTATTGTTTGTATAGCGAGAAGCTCATTCATAGGATCGCCGTCGACCCATATCAATCCGTTCTGGCCGACCGTGATGTTGCATTTTGTTGCATCTTTTACCATTATCACCATTGAGCCCTGCTTGCCTATGATTCTTGGAACTTTATTCGGGTCAACTTCAATTACCCTGCCGCCCTTCAATTTTCTCAAGCCAGGCCCCTTCATGCTTACGTCAATAAGCTTCTGGCTGGTTACATTTACAATCTTGCAAACTATATAATCACCCAGGTCATAGTATTGGGTTAGGTTTGCGCCCCTTGCTATGAACTCAGATGTTGCGTCCTTCAATGACATCATTGCCGAGTATGCCGAATTCGTATCGAGGCGCCACCCGCTGAAGCTGACGTCTATCACTTTGCAGATTATTGTGTCGCCTGTCTTGGGGATGTACCTTCCTGACAGAGGAATCAGTTTTATTGTCCTCCCGTCTATCATCACCAATCCCAACCTATTGGCAACAATCCTTTCCCCCTCCCTGTAAGTTCCTGCGCCCGGCAAAGTATCCATACCTATTGCCAGAGTTTCTCCCGGAACTGATATCTCTTTGTCTTTAGCTATTATTTTTGACATTTTTTATTTCACCTTGTTTTCAAAATCTTACTTTCCACATTTCCGTGGCATATCTTGTTCAGTTTATCATAAAAGTCATTTTCCATGCCGCCCGGCATCTCGACAACAGCAACCCAGTAGCCGCTGCTTTGCCATTCCTCCCTTAATATTGTGCCGAATGACTTGACAGTGGAATAGCATTTTGGGGCATAGTCAGGCCCGATCTTGAGTGCGATTTCCTTGATTTCAAATTTTATCGGCAGTATGGTCTTCAGCTTCTTTAGCGCATCCTGGACCTGCTCCGGGACGGGAATGAACTCATCGACGTGAAACTTTGCCTCTTCAAAAGCATTTTCAATCCTTTGCGGAGGGTGGGGCAAATGCGTTCTTGGGTCAACGCCGTTCCTGTGTATTAAGCTTATTATCTGCTTTCTTTTTTCTTCCCTTAACTGTTCCCTGTACCCCTGTGTTAACTGGATTTCTCCTTTTTGAATTATGCTTTTAGTTACTTGCTCAACATCAGTAGAGCCAAAAATCTGCTTCATTGCTGTTTCGGAAGCTTCCAGGCCTTTTTTTGCGTCTGAAAATATTTTCATTGCTGCAAGAACATCATGCATGTCCACGCTTTTTCCTTCCCTCAGCGCAAGAGCATTGCTGCAGTCCACTAGGACCTCAAAGTTATGGCCCTGTGTCTTTAATCTTGCTATTATTGCCTGATCTACCGAAACCATGCCCATTCACATTCATTTCTTGGCAGGCTTTTTGTCGTCTTTAAGCTCTGCCGCTGTCTTCTCTATCTTGGCTTTTGTAAGCCTTCTGAATTTTTTTTCCGCAATAGTTATGCATGCAGCGTCAATTCTCTGAACGTTGAAGTTTTCTCCCAGGACCTTTTTTAAGGCCTTCAAGGACAATTTTAAGCCTTCATCTATCGTGAGCTCCGGCTTGTACTCGCTATGGAGGATCTCTTCAACTTCCACCTCTCCTTCCCCGATTGCCGTGGCCTTGTACTGGAAGTAGATTCCTATTGGGTCTGTTTCAAACAGCCTTGGGGTGTGGTCGTCAATGCCTGCAACTAAAACTGAGACTCCAAACGGCCTTAAGCCCCCGCTTTGGGTGCATACCTGCATCAAATCGCACATGTCTTTCACAATTGTCAGGCTGTCAATTTCTGAGTCGTATGTTACTCTGTTCTGCTGCGCCTTTACCTGAGCCCTGTCAATAAGTACTCTTGCATCGCTCAAAATGCCTGAAGCGGCAGCTCCTATATGCTCATCAATCATCCATATTTTCTCAACGCTTTCCGGCACAACAAGGGAATCAACCACTCTTTTGTCTGCTACAAGCACAATCCCGTCTGAGCATACCATGCCTATCGCTGTTGAGCCCTGCCTTACTGTCTTTTTAGCGTATTCAACCTGCAATAACCTTCCATCGGGGCTGAACATAGTTATTGCCCGGTCATACCCCATCATTTGATGCTGCATTGGTTGCATTTTAATCCTTACCTCCTACATTTCTTTTTGATAAACTTAAACATCACATTAGAATGCAACTCA
>CAZFEZ010000131.1:0-2977 GCA_964518225.1 uncultured Methanosarcinales archaeon
AGAAAAAGTATCAATTCGTGGTACAAGACATCTGCATCCAGATGATTGGAAGAATCTTCTGCTGTAATAATCAAATTCTAGTTTTTTACTTGGCAAACTCAATAATCCTGTTCTCAAAAATGAAAAATTATCAATAAACTTAATAAATCCCAAAGAATGCGTCTTTATCCTATGGACTACTCAAAATTAGTTGGTGTTTACGAGCAGCTGAACAAGACAACAAAAAGGCTGGAAAAAACCCATATAATCTCGGAGTTCCTGAAAGATGTAATCATTGATGAAATAGGGCATGTCATGCTTCTTCTGGAAGGGAGGGTTTTTCCAAGCTATGACGCCCGGGAAATTGGAGTAGCATCTAGGTTAATGCTGAAGTCTTTGGCCACTGCAACAGGGATAAGCGTTGATAAAATAGAAAATGAATGGAAAAAGCAGGGCGATCTGGGGCTGGTTGCAGAGATAATTGTCAAAACAAAAAAGCAGGCAACTTTGCATTCAGCAAAATTAACCATTAAGAAAGTGTTTGACAATATGAGAAAGCTGGCAGAACTTAAAGGCGAAGGGACTGTAGAGAGGAAAACTCAGCTTATAGCTGAATTGCTTACTTCAGCAAAGCCTGTTGAATCAAAGTACATTGTCAAGACAATTCTCGGAGAGATGCGCATTGGGGTAGGGGAAGGTATCATGAGAGACGCTATTGTATGGGCGTTTTTCCATAAAAAAATAGGCGTTAGGTACACCCAAGAAATGAACGACATAGAAGTTGAAGACAGGGAAGTATACAATAAATTCCTTGATGAGGTTCAGCGCGCTTATGATGTTACTAACGAATTTGCCGAGGTTGCGAAGGCAGCAAAGCTAAAAGGACTGGAGGGGCTGAAAAGCATGGAAATGCAGGTCGGCATTCCTATAAAAGTAATGCTCGCATTGAAAGCTGATACAATCGAGGAGGCTTTTGAAACTGTTGGAAAGCCTGCCGCCATAGAATTCAAGTACGATGGCTTCAGGATACAGGCCCATAAGGACGAAAAAGGCAATCTAAAGTTGTTTACAAGGAGGCTGGAGAATGTAACCAAACAGTTCCCCGATGTTGCGGAATTTGTCAGCAGAAATGTCAGAGGAAAGAGCTTCATAATAGACTCAGAGGCTGTAGGCTACAGCAAAAAGTCTGGCAGGTATATGCCGTTCCAAAACATTTCCCAAAGGATAAAAAGAAAATATGACATAGACAGAATGTCGGTTGATTTTCCAGTAGAGTTAAATGTTTTTGATATCATCTATTATGAAGGCAAAGGCAGGATTAATGAAAGCTTCGAGAAAAGAAGAAAACTGCTGGAGAAAATAATAAGACAGGAGCCCAAAAAAATTGTTCTTTCAAGAATCAAAATAGTTTCAGAGAAAAAGGATGTTGAGAGGTTCTTCAAGGACGCTGTGAATGCCGGAAACGAAGGCCTGATGTTCAAGTCGCTTAACTCGCCTTACAAGCCGGGCGCCCGCGTCGGTTACATGATAAAGTTCAAGCACATAATGGAAACTTTGGATTTGGCAATCGTAGGAGCTGAATGGGGCGAGGGTAAAAGATCAAAATGGCTGAGCAGCTATGTAATCGCGTGCATTGACGACAACGGCAATTTTGCCGAGGTTGGCAGGGTAAGCACAGGGCTGAAAGAGAAAAAAGAAGAAGGCCTGAGCTTTGAGGAAATGACGAAGCTGTTGAAACCTTTAATAATTAATGACAAAGGAAAAGAGGTAAAAGTCAAGACTAAAGTTGTGATTGAAGTAGGCTATGAGGAAATCCAGAAATCTCCGACTTATGAAAGCGGTTTTGCCTTGAGGTTTCCAAGGGTCATAGGGTTAAGGGTTGAGAAGGGCCCAAATGACGCTTCAACTCTTGGTTACATAACAAAATTATATGAGGGCCAGAAAAGGAGTTGATTTGTTACTTTCTAGTAAATAAAACCGAAAGCTTTAAAAAGGGCATTTTTCTATATTATGGATATGGAAGAGGGCGGTCTAGATAGCAGACTCGAGGAAGCTGGAGATAGGGATAGTTCTATGGAAAATGATCCTGTGGAAGTGGAGGAAGCAAGAGCAGAGTACGAACATAGAGAAAAAGTCTACAATTCAAGAGATACCAGAGAATCAAGACAAGCAAAGTCAAAAAAAGAAGAAAAGGGAAAACCAAATTCCGGGAAATTAGAGTCAATAATTCAAAAATCTAAAAAAGAAGCAAGAGCATCTGGTATGGACGAAAGTGAGTATTTTAGCACTCATCCGGAAAAAATAATTTCTTATTTGGAGGAAGCTGATGATTCTGAAAGAGATACCTGGGAAGGCGCTGTAGCATTCATATATAATGCAAAAAAAGGAGAGTTTCTTATTGAAGAAGAGTATGGTAAACAATCTGGAAAATTAAGATTGATTGGGGGCCAAAAAGAATATTATGATGCGAGCACCTTTGAAACAGTGGCTAGGGAAATAGGAGAAGAGGTTAAAAAACCAGCCAAACATATCTTGTTGAAATATCTGAGGAATAATGGGACCCGTTATGGCTCAATAATAAATTTTATAAATGGCGGAGAAGTAAAAAGTGATATAATTGAAATTCATATTTCTACGCCTAAGGATTGGGAGACAGTAAGCAGAGCCCAGCCGACAGGTGGTGCAGGGCCATTCCACGTTAAGACTTATGACGAACTTTGGAGTATTCCAGACACTGCATTTGCATATGGCCATGGACCAATAATAAAGAAATTCATTTTAGAAGATCTCGTCCAGGACAAGGATTTTTTAAAGCATTCCAACTATACCCATGCTTATTCAATTCCCATTATCACCACAAACCGCAACCATTTGAACGCTGTCAATTCTTTTAATAATTATTCACATTCATTAAACTAATTCTTTCAATAAGCTTTATATATCTAATAGAAACACTTGAGCTAAAATGATTGTCGGATTTGGATTCACGAAATTAAGC
>CAZFEZ010000132.1:0-2964 GCA_964518225.1 uncultured Methanosarcinales archaeon
AGCAGCTCCAGAGCCGCAGCCAACAGAAAGTGTGCCAGCAGAAGAGCCAGTGCCTGAAATTGAGGAAGCCACAGCTGAAAAAATGACAACTAAAAAATTGTTGGCATATGCCCTTGTATCGCTGGCAATAATTGCCATCATTATTAGTGTGATATTAAAAAGAATTCCAAAAAAACCTTCACAAGCTGGCGCAGACAAATCACCCGAACAATCTGCTGCCTCTTATGTAAAAGAGAGGAGGATGGAAGGCATGAGCGATGAAAAAATAAGCGAATCGCTGATTAAAACAGGCTGGAAGAAGGACGTCGTAGGCAGGCTCATGAAAAAATAAGATGGCCAGGATTCATGGTTTAGTTTATGTTGCGCTGGGATTGTTTGTATCGGTTTTTTCATGGAAACTTAATTATGAAAAACTGGTCTTTTTCGTTTATATCGGGCTTGTTTTTATTATTATAGGCATTACAAAAATGATTCTTGGATTTGGCAAAAATGGAAAAGCACGCCCTAAATATGACAAAACCCAGCATAAGCATAATTCAAAGTATTGCCCTAAATGCGGCAATGGCCTGAAAGCCGATGACATATTCTGCAGCAGATGCGGCTCCAGGATTTAGCAAAAAGTATATAAATAATCAAGAGTGGCATAGTGCAAAATGGGTGGTTTGTTCAAGGATATTCTGGGAAGCAGTGAAACCCTGTTCAAGAACGATGTTGCTTTGGAATTTGATTACCAGCCGAAGCTCATTCCTTACAGGGAGAAGGAGCAAAGGATAGTAGCAGGATGCATAAAGCCCCTGTTTGAGGAAAAAAACGGCAAGAATGCTTTTATCTTCGGCAGGCCGGGTGTGGGCAAGACAGCTGCGTGCAGGCATATCCTAAAAGAGCTGGAGGAAGAAACAGATGATATTGCTACGATTTACATAAACTGCTGGCAGCGCAACACAACTTACAAGATCATTCTAGAGATATGCGAACAGATGGACTTCAAGTTTGTCCAGAACAAAAAGACAGAAGAGCTTTTTAAGTGGATCAAGCAGGCCCTGAACAAGAAATCTGTAGTTTTTGTGTTCGACGAAGCTGACAAGCTTGAAGATTTGGATTTCCTGTATATGATCTTGGAGGAGATTTACAGAAAAACTATGGTGCTGATAACCAACTACAAAGATTGGATTGTTGACTTGGATGAAAGAATAAAGTCAAGGCTTATGCCCGAGATTGTTGAGTTCAAGCCGTATGATTATGGGGAGACAAAAGGCATACTGAAGCAGAGGGCTGAATACGCTTTCCACCAGAATGTCTTAAGCGAGGAGGCATTTGAGTTCATGGTCAAGAAAACTTTTGAGCTGCAGGATATAAGGATGGGGCTCCATCTGATGAAGGAGTCAGCGAGGATAGCAGAGGACAAATCGTCAAGAAAGATAACTTTAGAGCATGCGCAAAAATCACTAAGCAAGGTTGAGGAGTTCAATATCAAGAAAACAAGCGAATTGGCTTCTGACGAGCAGACGATACTTGAGCTTGTAAAGAACAATTCCGGAAAGAGAATAGGCGACTTCTTCAAAATTTATCAGGAGAGCGGAGGAAAGCTTGCCTACAAGTCATTCCAGAGAAAGGTTGACAAGCTTGAAAAAGGCAAGTTCATTGCTGTTGAGAAAACTGCCGGCGGAGAAGACGGAAACACAACAATAATAAAGGCTAATGCTGAAAAGAAACTGACTGAGTTTTGACAGTGTATTTTGAATTACCTAAGCACTGCTTCAATACCATGATTAGCTATATACTCTTCAAGCTCTCTAAAGTGCTCCAAACCATAGGATTTCCTAAAAGCTCTGATTAAGCCCTTAACGTGTGCAGTGTCATAGGTTTTATTTTTGTTTTGTAAAACTGACTCAGTGACTTTAGTCATAACACCGTCATTCAGTATTAATTCTCTAATGCGCTCTTCCCATTCAGTTATATCTCCTCGAATTAGAATGCGTGCAAATGGCGGAATCAATTTAGCAAGCCCGATATAAATCTTTTCGCCCAGTTCCCTGTATTCATGCTCAGAATCTGGATCTTCCATTATCCTAACTGCAAGTTTTGCAAATGCATCCTCAGCCGTTACAAGTTCCTCTTTTAATTCTTCACCCAAAAAAACTGCCGTTGCGATTCTTTCTATTTCGAAAAAAGCGGGTTTGTCAAAAACAAAATCTTCCTCCTTAAATATCCTATAGAGGCGAGGCTCTTCTTGAAAAATAAGCTGAAAAAGCCCCTTAAGCAAGTCAGGAAAATTTTTGGGTTTTTCTCTTATTAAAGGAATAACATGAAGTTCTGCATTTAATATGTCGTGAACTTTTTTAAAAAGTTTCCGTAATTGCTGATGCTTGTTGAACTCATGCACTATACTGTCTGTTAAATCAACTATTTCTGCTCTGCTCTCTTTAGAAGTCAATCGTTTCAGGTCAGATAAAATTTCCTCCTCACTTTTTTCTTCATCGCGTATAGTTATAAAATCTCTAGAGATTAATGCTTCGATTTTATCAAGAACTGGCTGAAGATCGCGCCAAAATCTTGGCGAATAGACAACTTTTGGAACATTTAAGTTTCCAGGCTTGAACAATCTTGCAAGATCTTCCCTATGGGTAAAATTCTGTAAATGTTCTTTCCATAAATCAAGAAGTCTTTTCCTATTTAAAGTCAAATCTTTAGCTATACCTTCTCCGCCACCCATTAAATGCACAAAATGGCTGAAAGAACCCATAAATCAAGAAATTCCTGATTCTTTAAAAATATTTACTTATTTTTTAGATTTTTCCTCTTGCCAAATCTTCCTCAAGGTCTTGAAAATGCTCCATTGCATAAGCTTCCTTGAAAGCTTTTCCAACTAGATTAACTTGTTCATCTGTAAGCTTAACCCTGCCTTTTGTCTTCAAAACAACTTGGCGTAATAATGAGTCATCCTCCATGATTCTTTCAAACTCT
>CAZFEZ010000133.1:0-765 GCA_964518225.1 uncultured Methanosarcinales archaeon
AATGCGATAAACTATGCAAGCGGAATAAATTTCATTGGCGGCACTTTGGGGATTATTGCTGCAGTTATTGCAGGCTACTTATTTTTTGTGAGCGCCAAAAAAATAAATCTGAAAAAATTGTTTGGCATAAGCAGCATTTTGCTCATACTGTTTGCAGCAGGATTGGTTGCTCACGGAGTGCATGAATTTGAGGAAGCTGGAGTTGTAAGCGGGATAATCTCGCCATTGTTTGACATTAACCATATTTTGAATGAGAAAGGGATTATTGGAAGCTTCCTGAAAGGACTGTTCGGCTATAACGGAAACCCAAGCTTGACTGAAGTGCTTGCTTATCTTTCTTATTTGGGGGTAATCCTATTCCTGTACAATTGGACCAAGGCTTCTGCGGCAAAACCAGCAGCATAATTGCAAAACTATAAAAACACTCCAAAATCTTTTTCTTCAATGAAAAACCTGTTGTGGTATCTTGTAGCAGGCACAAAAGGAGGAGAAACAAGAGGCAAAATTATAAATTTATTAAAGAAAACCCCGTCAAATGCAAATAAAATTGCGGAGATGCTGGATATTGACTACAAAACTGTAAGGCATCACCTGGGAGTTCTGGAAAAAAATAATGTGATTGTTGCGGTAAACAAGGGTAATTACGGAGCTGTGTACTTCCTGTCGGAGTTTATGCAGGCAAACATCAAGCTTTTTGGTGAGATTTGGGCTAAATTTGGGAAAAAGTAGATAAATAAGGAAATATTTCACTTTCTTATGGATTCA
>CAZFEZ010000133.1:775-2961 GCA_964518225.1 uncultured Methanosarcinales archaeon
AACTGTATTGACTTCAGTGTCTGTGATAATATTGCTGCTGCTGATTTATGTGTACTACAAAAATCTGAAAAAAATAAAATCAAGCTTCACTATCGGCCTGCTGGTTTTTGCTGTTTTGTTCCTGATACAAAATGTTGTATCTTTGGTTTATTACATAACAATGATGGATTATTATGTCCCTGCGGTTGAGAATCATGTCTTCATCGTTACTTTATTGCAAGCAATAGGATTTGCGATTTTATTGAAAATAACCTGGGAGTGATGAAAAATGAAAAAATATTGGTTATTGGCCCTGTTTGTTGTGTTCAGCGTGGCTATTTTCGGATGCACGCAAGGGCTTTCAAAAAATTCTAATAGCAATCCAACAACTCAAAAAACATCACAGAAATCAATGGAATCTGAGGAAGAAATGATGGCGGAAGAAGGGTTCGAAATGACAAATGGAAAGATGATGATGGTAAACGAGAAGACTAAAATAAGCACTGCGATGGAAAGGGACGCCACGCTTAATGACGGGACGAAGGTCATGACTGACGGGAAAGTAGTGAGGAAGGACGGCACTTCTTTCATGCTCAAAGAGAATGAATCAATCTGGATGGATGGCTCTTTCATGGAGGCAGGGGAACTGATGGAAGAAAGGGAAGGCATGACTGGGTCATTCAAGGGAAAATTGCTTGCAGGGACAGCATCAAAATACATTGAATTTAATAAAGCTGATTACGGCCTTGCACTAAAGGAAAACAAAAAAATTTTGTTGTACTTCTATGCAGGCTGGTGCCCTACGTGCAGGGCTGAGCAGCCTGAAACATTTGCAGCTTTCGATGAGCTAGACGACCCGGATTTGATTGGTTTCAGAGTTAACTTTAGGGATTCCGATGCAGATGCTGACGAAGAAGCATTAGCGAAAGAATTTGGAGTAAGCTACCAGCACACAAAAGTTATCTTGAAAGATGGACAAAGAGTGCTGAAAGCGCCGGATTCGTGGGGCAAGCAAAGATATTTGGACGAGCTGGCTAAAGTATGAACAGCAAAAAATTAAAATGGTTGAACCTACACTTATAGTTGCTTTTATCGCCGGGTTGGTTTCTTTTGTAAGCCCGTGCGTTCTTCCTTTGATTCCTGGGTTTTTGGCTTACCTGTCCGGAACTTCAACAGGCCAGCAGGGAGCAAGGCTCAAGATGTTTCTGAACAGCGTATCCTTTGTCTTGGGATTTTCTGTTATATTCGCCTTGTTGGGCGTTTTATTGAATACGGTACTGGAAAATGTTTCATATTCCCTGCAAAACTGGCTTTCAAGGATAGGCGGCATCATAATAATCTTATTTGCATTTTACGTTCTTGGACTGATAAGGATAAGCTTTTTTGAGAAGGAGCATAAGCTGGCTGTAAAGAAAAAATTCAGTATCACTTACCTGACCTCATTTGTTTTCGGGGCGGCTTTTGCTGTCGGCTGGACGCCATGCGTCAGTGCAATACTTGGCAGCGTATTGGCATTGGTCGTAACAAAGCCAGGCCTTGGGTTTGTATTGCTGATGTCGTATGCTATTGGCATGGGAATCCCGTTTCTTTTAGTCGGGCTGTTCACAACACAAGCAATAAATCTAATAAACCGGTCAGCAACAGTTTTAAAATACTTTAACATAATAGTTGGAATTTTATTATTGGTATTGGGGGTATTGGTATTCACAAATAAGTTGAATATTGTTGCAAACTTTTTCGTGCCTGCCTCATTTTTATGAAAAACGTAATCTTTGTAAAAAAGCCGTTTTTGGCATTGGTTGTTGTTGTCTTTGTAGCCGGAGCCATCTTCTATATTGAATCCCAAAAGCCTGACTTGGGAAATTCGTCAAATAACAATGACGAGAATGCCAGATACCCAAGGGCTCCTGACTTTGCAGGCATTGACAAATGGATTAATTCCGAGCCCTTAAAGATAGAGCAGCTGAGGGGCAATGTAGTTCTTGTTGATTTCTGGACTTACACATGCATTAACTGCATAAGGACATTGCCTTATTTAAAGGATTGGGATAAGAAATATAGGGATAAAGGGCTTGTCATTGTGGGAGTGCATACGCCTGAATTCGAGTTTGAGAAAAAATACGAAAATGTGCTCAAGGCAGTCAATGACTACCAGCTGAAATATGCTGTTGCGCAGGACAACAATTATGCAACATGGAGCGTTTACC
>CAZFEZ010000134.1:0-1681 GCA_964518225.1 uncultured Methanosarcinales archaeon
GCTTGTTAATGTACTGACTACAAGCTCTTCATTCTGCTCCACAATTCCATAAAGCAGGTCAACGCACTTGTTCTTCAGCTTTTCATCAAAATAGCCCACAATGCCAAAATCAACAAATGCAATAGAATTATCGCCCATTATGATTATATTGCCGGGGTGGGGGTCTGCATGGAAAATGCCGTGCACAAATACCTGGGTGAAAACAGCATCAAAGCCATTGCTCATTATTTTGTTAAAGTCGAGCTTTCTTTTTTTGATTTCGCTGATATTATGCAGCTCAATGCCTTCTATGAACTCCAGAGTCAATACCCTCTCAGTTGAAAATTCATCATAAACTTTCGGTATGCGGACTGTTCTGCTGCCCTTGAAATTCTGGTAAAATCTGTTGGCATTTCTTGCTTCAAGCCTGAAATCCAGCTCCCTTTCTGTCCATTCCTTAAACTCGTTCACAATCTTTGACGGATTAAACATCCGTACCCTTTCCACATTCCTTTCAAGAAGTTTTGCAAAATAAATCATTATCTCCATGTCAGTTTCCATAATGCGCTTGACATCGGGCCTTTGAATTTTTACAGCAACTTTATCGCCGTTCTTCAGCACAGCCCTGTGCACCTGGCTTATTGAAGCAGACGCTATTGGCCTTTTCTCAAAATGGCGGAACAGCTGCCCCATGCTCTTGCCTAGCTCGTTTTCTATTATTGATTTTGCCTCATCGAACGAGAATTCCGGAACGCTGTCCTGCAGCTTTTCAAGCTCTTTGCAGTACTCTTTGGGGACCAAATCAGGCCTTACGCTCAAAAGCTGCCCAAGCTTTATGAAAGTCGGGCCAAGCCTTTCAAGAGTCATTCTCAGCATTACTTCCTGCTTTTTGTCTTCGCTTTTTTTGAGCCTGGACTTCAGCCTTTTCGCTATAGGCACATTACGCTTAAGCTTTATCTTGCTCAAAAGAAAGTCAAAGCCCTCCTCAAATAGGACTGCCAGTATCTGATTAAACCTTTTTATGTCACGCACCTCTTTTATCAAGTGAAACGGCATCTTACCTTATCTGCTTGTCAGCCCACTGCCCATAATCTTTATTGGCTTTTGAGTCTATAATCAAAATGCACGGGATATCATACGAATGGGCCTTTTTTACCTCGCTTTCGAGCCTTTTAAAATTTTTATTTATTGTTTTTGCGATTATCACATTCTCATTACCTTTAGCAATCTTTCCTTTCCACCAGTACATGCTTCTTACCGGGAATATGTTAGCGCATGCTATGAGCCTTTTCTTCAGCAAGAGCATTGAGATATTCTCAGCTTCTTTCTTGTCTTTGCAGGTTATATAGGCCAATGTCATGAAGATTTAATAATACTTTTCATTTATTAATCTATTGTTTCATATAGAATTTTGAATGAAAATTTGATAATTACCAGTTATTTGGAATTCTCTATATCCGGCATATTTAAAAAACAATAGCAATTTCTTTTTATTATGTACCTGTTTTCAAACATACTTGGCGTATTTGTTTTTGATGGGGAATTCAAGCTAGTTGATGAGATGCTGTTCAAAGACTTAGAGGCTTATAAAAACAAAGAAAAAACAATAGATGTAGCTAAACATAAACATAAGAATCTCAAAGAGACTGGCGAAAAAGAATTAAAAAATATACTATTGTACTTTAAAAATAAGAAATTTTCA
>CAZFEZ010000134.1:1691-2960 GCA_964518225.1 uncultured Methanosarcinales archaeon
ATCTGATGTAAAAAATTCCGTTAATGACGACGTATTGCTTATACAGGCCACCAAATCTGTTGACGAGCTTGACAAAGCCATAAATCTTCTGGCGAAACGGTTAAGGGAGTGGTACGAACTGCATAATCCGGAAACCTCAAGGGCAGTTGAGGGCCACGAAGCATTTGTCGAAACAGTGTTGGACAAAGGAAAAAATGAGCTGCTCAAAGAATTAAAAATTGACGCCTCCAGTTCGATCGGAGCTGATTTAGAGCAGGAGGATTTAGAGCCGATAAGGAGCTTAATCCATCAAATTCATGATTTATACCAGTTGAGAAATGCCCAACTGGAGTATATCTCTAACCTGATGGACGGGCTGTGCCCGAATGTCAAGGCAGTCTGTGACGCGGCAGTGGGGGCAAAGCTTATTGAGCATGCCGGCTCTTTGAAAAGACTGAGCGAGATGCCATCGTCAACAGTCCAGGTTCTCGGCGCGGAAAAAGCACTGTTCAGGCACATGAAGACGGGCGCAAAGCCGCCAAGGCACGGCGTAATAGTCAACCACGTCTTGATCGCCGGAGTACCGGACAAAATGCACGGAAAGGTGGCAAGGGCATTGGCCGACAAGATATCCATAGCAGCGAAGGTTGACTATTTCCAGGGCAAATTCATAGGCGACAAGCTTAGAAAAGTGCTGGAGGATAAATTTTCAAGATGATAGCCAGCTCAAAAATATTCGAGGTTTATGAATCGCAGGAGGGAAAGAGAAGGCAGCTTTACACTGTCAATTTAATCACTGGCAAAAAAGTTTATGGGGAACGGCTTGTCGTAGAGAATGGAGTTGAGTACAGGGAATGGGATGCATTCAAGAGCAAGCTTGCGGCTTCCATACTGAAAGGAAGCCCCAGCATCTTCATAAGAAAAAATGATGCTGTTTTATATCTCGGCTCGGCATCCGGAACTACTGTAAGCCACGTTTCTGACATTGTCGGAAGTGAAGGAGCTATCTTTGCTGTTGACATTGCTCCAAGAGTGATGCGTGACTTGATTTTCCTCTCCTATCAAAGAGAAAATATTCTGCCCGTCATGGCAGACGCCAACAAAGTTAATGAACTCCTTGAAAGGGTTTCGGCAGTTGATGTTGTCTACCAGGATGTTGCCCAGAAAAGCCAGGTTGAGATTTTCCTGAAAAACGTTTCATTATTTTTGAAAAATGGCGGCTATGCTTTGCTGGCGGTCAAGGCAAGAAGCATTGATGTTACAAAGCAGCCAAAGCAGATTTTCAGGGAA
>CAZFEZ010000135.1:0-2953 GCA_964518225.1 uncultured Methanosarcinales archaeon
CGGCGCAAAAGGCTATGGCTATATGTTTTCAATTGCAGGCATAGGCGCTCTTGTCGGATCACTTTTCTCTGGTGTGCGCTCGAAGGAAAAGGTAAAGAAAGCGATGATATTCTCATTTGTCAGCTTTGGCTTTTTGCTTGTTTTTTTCGGGATAGCGGCAATTTACGCATCCCACTATCTTTTTATTTTCATGATTTTGCTCGTCATGCTTGGTTTTTCGTTTTCAACATTCAATGCAACCAACAACACCATACTGCAGCTCATGACAGACGACGTATACCGCGGAAGGGTTCTGAGCACTCTTTTCCTTGGGTTTGGATTGACATCCCTTGGAAATTTCCTAATCGGATGGCTTGCAGAATCCCTGAGCGCGCCTATTGCCTATATCCTGATCGGAGGCACTCTTTTGGTGCTAAGCCTATTCCTGGTTTACTACGCAAAAGAGCATAAAATGCACACTTAAACTCCTACTTCAGCTTTTATTGTTTCCAGCAGAATGGGAAGCTTGCCGTAGCCTGATTCCTTGTTGAGATGGCCGCCATTTGCAACAAGATGGAATTTTGCATTTAATTTTTCAATTAATTCTTTTGTAATCTCAAAAGGAATGTATCTGTCGTTATCAGATGCAAAAATGAAAAATTTACCGCAATTGCCTTTGATTTTTTTCCAGTCAAAGTGCTTGTCTATGAAAGTCGTGTTTAATTGGTCATAAGGACTTCCTAATGGTTTGTGGAATGGCGCAATCAAGCAAGCGGCAGTTATTTTTTTATTTGCCTTTTCAAGATAACTCAATATAAATGCTGCGCCCAGGCTGTGACCAACTAATACAGTCTCTTCATTTATCCTGTCTTCATATTTTGCAATAGTTCTCATCCAGCTTTCAAGCGATTGGTCAAGGGGCGTCGGGAATTTTGGCACAATCATTTCAAAACCTTTTTTCTCCAGCTCTTTCTTAAGCCACGGGAACCAGTTCGCTTCCGGGTTTGCATAAACTCCGTGGATTATGAAGAAGTTCATTTTAATTTTGCGTACAGTCTGGCGTCAGAAAATTTGCCGTTTTTGCAAATATCCTTTCTCAGCAATCCTTCAAGCTTGAAGCCGTTTTTTTCCAATACCATAGCCGAACGCCTGTTTTTGCTGAAAATTGGGGCGTAAATCCTTTCCAGCTTCAATTTTTTAAATCCAAAATTTGCCATCAATTTCACTGCTTCTGTCATGATTCCCTTATTCCAGTATTTTTTTGCAAGCCAATAACCAATTTCCGCCTTGTGTTTTTGAATGTTTTCCAAAGATATTACTCCAGCAACATCTTTATTTATGTCAATGGCAAATCTATAAGCATCCCTGTTTTTCTTTCTTTGGGCTTTCAGATTTTCTTTTATCCACTCATTTGCAATCTTCATTGTATAAGGATATGGAATTCTAAGCGTATACCTATAGATGGCTTTGTCATTAATATTTTTCTGCAAAGATTTTTCATCGCCTTTTTTGAAAGGTCTTATGATGAATTTTTTTGACTTTATAACTGCCATTTTATTTCTTCATTGTCTGATTTGTGTTGTTTTTTTGAATGTGAAATTAATGTTTTTGTTACCTCACTTGCTTCTTTCTTAGCGCATTGCAATCCTTTATCATTGAATCTTTAAAAATAAAAATCTACTTTTTCAGAAAATTGCTCAAAGTTATCTGCTCATCTCTCCTGGAGCTTAAGTAAATTACCTGGCCTTCCCTTGAGCCGTATCTGTAGACAGAGATCCCCTTGCAGCCAAGCTCATACGCCATCATGAATATCTTTTCAATGTCCTCAACAGTTGCGTCTTCAGGCAATGTTACCGTCTTTGATATCCCGTTATCAACATATTTCTGGAAAGCAGCCTGCATTCTCACATGCCATTCAGGCGCTATGTCAGACCCGACAACAAAAATTTTTCTTATCTCTTTAGGTATTCCATCGACGTTCTTTATCGAGCCTTCCCTTGTTATTCTTTCTATGGCTTCATCATTGTATAACCTATTCTCCATCAATGCTTTCTTCAAGTTCTTGTCAAAATAAACAAGCGTCTTGCCTTCCAAAGTTCTTCTGGAATAGCTTAATGCAAACAAAGGCTCTATGCCGCTTGATACATCTGCAATTATGCTGATTGTGCCGGTCGGAGCGATTGTTGTCCTTGTTGCATTCCTCAGCCTCTTTCTTTTACTTTTGCCGTTGTAAATGCTTTTTGTCCAAGAAGGAAATGCGCCTCTTTTTTCTGCAAGTTCTGCTGATGCTTTGTCAGCTTCTTCGGAAATGAATTTCATAACCTCTTCTGCTTTTTTTAAGCCCTCTTCAGAATCATAAGCAATGCCCAGCTTAATAAGCATGTCAGCGAACCCCATTATTCCAAGTCCAATTTTCCTGTTTTTATCAACAATCTTTCTGTTTTCTTTAAGAGGGTAGCTGCACATATCGATCACATTATCAAGAAAATGGATTGCCGTGTGGATTGCCTTTTTTAATTTTTCAAAATCTATCTTCCCATTTCTAATCATATTGGAAAGATTAACGCTTCCAAGATTGCACGACTCATAGGGCAATAATGGCTGCTCGCCACAGCTATCTGTAGACTCTATCTCTCCAAGCTTTGGAGTCGGATTGAATTTATTGATCCTGTCTATGAATATGACTCCCGGATCGCCATTTAGCCATGCCTGCTCGCAAATCAGCCTGAATATTCTTCTTGCGCTTTCTTTTTTCACAATTTTTTTTGTGCGCGGACTTACCAGATTGTAATCCTTGTTGTTGTTCAATGCTTCCATGAACTTGCCGGTCATAGCAACTGAAACATTGAAGTTTGTCAGTGTATTTTCCCTGCTCTTGACCCTTATGAACTCTTCAATATCGGGATGGTCTGCATTTAAGATGCCCATGTTGGCCCCTCTTAAATTTCCGCCAAGCTTTATCTGCTCTGTCGCC
>CAZFEZ010000136.1:0-2942 GCA_964518225.1 uncultured Methanosarcinales archaeon
CAATTTCTCACTTCAGCATTATCTCCACAAAAGAAGAGTAAGCAGGCCTTGTGACGAAAACCCCGATTGTGACTCCGATTATTGTTGTGATAGCAAAGCCTTTGAGCAAGCCTGCCCCTGCAAATACCAAGGGTATCATTGCAACGACAACTGTCAAGTAGGCAAGCATGATTATCGAAAATGCCCTTTTGACCTTCTCTCTCCAGTTATAAACTGTGGATGTTTCTCCCTTTAGTGTTTCATCTGTTATAACGATTTGATCATCTACTCCTGTGCCGATAGCAACAAGTAATCCTGCAATTGCGGCCAAATCAATATTCCAGCCTATGAATGCGGCCACCCCGAGGAGGATTATAACTTCAGAAAGCATTGTTATAATGATAGGTATCACAATCAGCATTTTCCTGTATCTAATCGCAATTACAATCGCTACGGAGAGTATTGCAAGCAGGGACATATATATCGCATTCCTGACAAATCCTTCCCCCAAAACGGGCGATACTGAGTCTGTCTTTACAATGTTAAGCTTGACAGGCAAAGACCCAGTTATGAGAATAGTCTGCAGCCTTTTCATGTTCTGCAGTGAGTTTGATATTGCCTCCTGCTGGTTTGCCCCGACTCCGGAGCCTGATATGGCAATTTGGGTAACTGCCTGGCCCTTCAGATCTGCCCCTATGTTCAGCTCATCAACTTTCTTATCATCAAGATAAAGCTCCAGTTTCTCACTTAGGTAATCGCTTCGCCCGGAAAGTGAGTCGTAAACAACACTCAGGTCTTTTGTTGCATCTGCCTGCCTTTGTGCCGCTTCCTGGCTTAGGGTTATTGCAAACCTGAATCGGCAATACCATTGAGAACCCTGCTGGCCGCAGCCTTCGCTTGTGTCAATGCCGGCCTCGTTTGCGCTTCTTGCAACATAAACAATATCTGCGCCGCCCCTGAAAAGGGTTTTGTTTCCCACCTTTGCTTCAAACTTTCCCTGTTTTGCGAGCAAATCCTTAATTTCTTCTTCTGTTGCGCCTGCAATCTCAACAACAATATATTGATTTCCAGTTCCCAAAGGGGGAGGCAGGTCATTTGCCTCACGAACAATTAAGTCTGACAAGCCATAAACGTTAAGCCTTTCTTTCATGTTGTCAATCAGAACTCCGATGTCAGAAGGATTCAGTTTTACTTCTGGCTGCAATAGGACTCTTGTGCCGCCCTGCAAATCCAGGCCTTTTCTTATATTAGTTTTAGGGGCTTCATAAACTCGTAAGCCGATGTCCTCCAATCCTCTGCTTACGTGCATTGTTTTCGGCAAGATTACGCTTTTTGTTATTGTCTCATTAATAATCCGGCTGGTGCCATTTATTGTGATGTTCTTTTGAATTACTTCTGTTACTGTTTTTTCCTCTGTTTCATTCAGCTGCACAGTTTCAAATTTTTCTATGGTGGCCAGCTTATATGCTCCCTTTGATGTTTTTATCTGGATTGTCCTGTTTGGGCTTAATGCAGAGACATATCTGTAATAGCTTTCCACATCGTTAATTGGAACATTGTTTATTGAGAGAATTCTCTCCCTTGAAACTGGCTGGGCATTCGGCTTTGGCTGCGGAATTCCGGCCATGCTTGCGGAGCTGTTGGTTATAGTATTCCTTATTGCAACTCCCTCGCTTAGGGTTGGGTGTATTGTTACCAAGGACAGCAAGAGGAATAGCACTAGCAGGATTATTCTCCAGTTTGTCATCAATTTTTTAATTTTGTAGTTCATATGATAATCCCTTTCCTGGCTTTTCTCTCAACATAGATTCTCAACAGGCCGACATTCTGTATCCAAGTGTTGAAAATGTCAGCAACCAGCCCAATCAGCAGGATAAGCATTATCTGCCTTATGACATCCGACTGGGTGACAAGCATTGCAACTGTAATCGCAACCATTGCAGTTATTGTTTCAGTCATTCCTGTCTTAATCGAGCTTACTATCCTGTCCATTACAGTGCCTTCCTTTCTTTTTAAAACACGGACAGTGAGCAATATGTCAGTATCCACAGAATACCCTATCAGCATCAAAAAAGCCGCTATTCCTGCCGTGCCCACTCTTACACCCATAATGTTTATGACGGCCAATGCAAAGACCATATCAGAGAAAGCAGCAACCACTACTGCTATACTTGGGATAAACGTCCTGAAGTAAAGAAAGACAACCAAGCCCATGAACAGGAATGCAACCAGCAGCGCAATCAATGATTCTCTAAAAAAGCTTGCTCCAAGAGAAGAGCCGATAATCTCTATTCCATAGTCAACATTGCTTAAATCAATCTTCAGCGAGTTTTCAATCGCCTGCAGCAATCTTTGCACTTGCGCCTTGTCATTTCCGTCTATGTCTGCCTCTACAATCAGGCCCACTACAGTCCCTGTGCTTCGTAAAGTCCTTATAACGATATCATTGCCCGGGAATTGCGACGAAATCTGATTTTGAATCTGAACGGCATCAAAGTCTTTGCCAGAAGGTATTGTTACTGTAACACCGCCTTTCAAAGAAACATCTTTATTTATGAAATCGCCAGTCGTGTAGATCTGGTAGCCTATCTGCGCCAGTGAGAAGAACAGTATCAGGAATGGTATGATTAGCAATAGCCTGTACTTTTTGTCATAAAACTCGAACAGAGTTTGTTTCAAAGATTTTTTTTGCCCGTCTCTTTTATTCTCAGCGCCGTGTCTATGCTGCTGGATGATATGCTCACTGCTCTTCTGTTCTTTATTTTGCTCTTCCATAAAACCAACCCAAAAAATATCCTGTAGAAAAGATAACGGTTAATAAAGGTTTTGATATAATTTTTATTTAGAACAAGCCTTCCCATGTGGAAAATCTATCCGATTTTCGAGCACGCTCAAAAGCACCATCAATTTTATCTCTGAATTATGCTTTTGACGAACCCATAAAACAACGGAGAAGGATTTCC
>CAZFEZ010000137.1:0-2868 GCA_964518225.1 uncultured Methanosarcinales archaeon
GACAAAACTATAAAGGGCGCAAAACAGGAAGGAATTTCACTGAAGGAGTTTACAAAAAAATACGAAAATGCTTTCTTTGACGACATTTCAGCATTAAGCATGGATAAAGCTGACATTTATCCAAAAGCAACTGAACACATTAAAGAGATGGTAGGTATTGTAAAAAAATTATTAAACAAAAAAATAGCCTACAAAAGCGAAGATGGAAGCGTCTATTTTGACATCTCAAAATTCAGGAACTATGGGAAGCTATCCCACACTAAGATAAAAGAACTTAAGGAAGGCGCCAGAGTAAGGCATGACAGCTACGAAAAAGAAGAAGGGAGGGATTTTGCCCTGTGGAAAGCCTATGACAAAGAAGACGGCGATGTTTTTTGGGAGAATGAGATGGGCAAAGGCAGGCCGGGCTGGCATCTTGAGTGCTCTGCAATGTCGATGAAATACCTTGGCAGCCATTTTGACATACACGCCGGAGGAGTTGATCTTGTGTTTCCCCATCATGAGAATGAGATTGCGCAAAGCGAGGCTTTTACCGGAAAAAAATTCGTCAATTACTGGTTCCACAACGAGCATTTGCTTGTCGACGGCCGCAAAATGTCCAAGTCATTGGGAAACTTCTATACATTGAGGGATCTGCTGGCCAAGGGATATCCTCCAAAAGCTATACGGTATCTTTTGTTGTCAGCAAATTATCGAGTGCAGCTGAACTTTACGGAAGAAGCTGTAAAGGCAGCAGAAAATGCTGTTCAGAGATTAAACGACTTTATGATTAAATTAAAAGAGATAAAAAACAATGCTGAAAACAAAAACGTTGACAGGATAATCCAAAAAACAAAGAATGAAATTGAAAAGGCAATGGACGACGACTTAAACATAAGCGAGGCATTGGCGCATATTTTTGAATTTGTAAAAGGAATAAACACTTTGATGATGGAAAACAGAATCGGGGAAAAAAATTCAAAAAAAATAATTGATTTCATGAATGATATAGGCAAAGTTCTGGGAATTCTTGAGGAAAAGGAAGTAAAATTAAGCCCTGAAATAAAAATATTGATTGATGAAAGGGAGAATGCAAGGAAAGAAAAGGATTTTTCAAGAGCAGACAAAATAAGAGAAGAGCTGAAACTGAAAGGAATAGTTCTTGAGGATACTAAAGATGGGGTTAGGTGGAAAAGAACATAAATCTGAGATTTTCAGTCTCTGCTTTGCACATGTTCAGAATTATGCCCACTAAAAGGACCGTCTCTATATCCGGCATACCACACATTTCTTTCAGGAGTCCTTTTCAGTATATCGTTTAAGTGTTGGCCCCGAGGTTTTGGCATGACATACGTAAACACATCCTTAAAAGGAAGATGTAGTAAATCACGCTTTCCGTCATATTCAAAAAATTCGTCTGGTGTTAATCTTCCACTCGATATGTTTATCTTCCGAGAAACTATGTACAGCTTGCCACTTCTCTCACCAAAAATAGGTTGGCCCAGCTTCAATAAATCCGTTATATTGAAATTCTCTCCTTCAAGTCTCTCTTGTATTCGAACGGCCTTTTCCAAAGGCAGGTTCCTTAATACCTCATAAGTAACTCCCAGATCCCTCGCATAAGCCAATGGAGAGCCATAAATTTTGCTCTTTTCTTTCAAACTTCCATAACCTGATATTTTTTGTGTTGCATCGTCGCCAAAATAGTAAGCATCGGACTGAGTCATTATGTCCGCTCTATCCCTAAAATAGGTAGGCCATCCATCTTTCTTGCTGTCCAGGGGCTTGGTTTTTCGAACTCTTCGCTGTATTCTATCCCTCGCTTCTTTGTAATCCCTATTTTTTGCTATAAACTCTATTGTTGCTTCTCTTTTATTTTCTACAATAGGAATTTTTCTCCTCTTAGACCTCAAACCTATAACTTTTATTTTTGGCTCATAATAATCTGAAGGAATCACAGAAATAGAACGTCTCAGTTCCTCTTCTGCTGTAATCTCGTTCTTATGCCCAGAATCTTGTGGAAAAAGTCTTGCCTCCATCAAAGCATACCTGCTAACCATTAAGTTTTCACCCAATCTTACCATATGCTTATACATTTGAACCACCCTATCAGTTTTTGTTATATGAACTTTTAATGACTAATATTTAAATCTTTTCCTAAAACTTAAAACTCAGCCTCGATCTCTACTTCCTTCTCTGGATGTGTTCCCCTCGTCGGCTCAAAGATTATGGTTTCTGCAGATGTTGCTGCCTTTATGTCAGTTTCCACTTCGTCAAAGTCAATTTCCTCGATTTTGGCTTTTATAGTTAGCTTCTTGACCGGCGCCTTGAGGGACAGTTGTTTTTCAGATTTTTGCTTTCTGACAAATTCAACAACCTTAACAACAAAATCCCCTATCCTTTCAGCATGCTCGTCCTCCATATTCATGCCGGGCCATTTTGAAAGATGAATGCTTTTTGTTTTCTCGTGCTTTCTGTAATAAATCTGGTATAATTCTTCTGTTATGAAAGGCATTATAGGCGCCATCAGCTTGATTATCGTCAATAAAGTGTTGTACAAGCCGTATTGGGCTGAAACTCTTGCATCCTTTCCCCGTTTATCAGAATTGTACACCCTATCCTTGATTAATTCAAGATAATTATCGCAAAAAGTGTGCCAGAAGAATGTCTCTGTCTCAAGCTTGGTATGGGAATATTCATAATTCAAGAAATTTTCAGTGCTCTGCTTGACAACCTTGCTGAGCTTCGACAATATCCACCTGTCCATCATTTCAATTTTTAGGGGCCTCTGCTGATTGTAGTCAGTCAGGTGCATAAATGCGAACTTTGAAGCGTTCCATATCTTAGTTGTAAATTTGTTTCCTGTTACCAAGTCTTTTTCCTGAAAAG
>CAZFEZ010000138.1:0-2805 GCA_964518225.1 uncultured Methanosarcinales archaeon
AAAAATGCCAGTTGATGAAGATATGATAGTCAAGAAGATGGTTTCTGAGATTGCAGACTCCAATGAAAAGTTCATGTCAAAATCCCAGGACATGGAGAATTTCAAGAGGATTGTGCCGGTGCTATTGGAGAAGGGCATTGACAATGTAAACCTTTCAATGTTTGACGAAGCAACAAAATCTAAGCTTCTTAACGCTTTAGGCGAAGAGTATATCAGAAGGGGCAGCATGAATGACGCTGTAAAAGCATTTATTCTTGCTGGCAACAGGCAGAGGCTTGTCGAAGTCGGAGAGCATTATGATGAAGTCGGATTGTTCGGAAATGCAATTGACACTTACAGATTGGCGGATGCAAACGACCATTTGCTGAAAATCGGCAAGAAATGCCTTGAGAACGGCCATTTTGCGGATGCGATTAAGGCATTCAGGATGTGCAACGACATCGAAAATCTCAGCAAAGTGGGCGATGAATGCTTCCAGAAGGACAAATGGGACTATGCAATTGAAATCTTCAGCGCAATAAACAACAGCCACAAGCTTGTGGAAATCGGCGACAAGTGCCTCAAGGAGAGGCAGATTGGATATGCCGCCAAAGCATATGAGCTCGCGCATGACAAGGAAAAGCTAAGCGCATTGGGAGATGTGTGCCTGAGGGAAGGCCTGCTGGCAACTGCATTGAAGTCTTACTCCTTGGCTGGAAACGACATGATGGTGCAGTTCATCAAGGAGAATTTCGGCAGCAAGCTTTCAAGCTATTAAATTTTTTAATTTTGATATCAAAAGATGCAGGGACAAGAATAAAGAAAAGCGATAAATCACATAACAACTGAAAATTAGGCTAAAATTCAATATTTTTAAAAATAATAATGGAAGATAATGCGCCATGTGAGGAACAAAGACAAAAAGAAAAATACACCAAACCCACATTAATGAAATATAACAATGATAATATTGGAAAGTGCAAAAATGGAACAACAAGCTGATTTATTCACGCAAAAAAGATTCGAATTGATGGTGGAGATGGCAACAAAGAAGCTCCAGCAGGAGATAAACTCTCTGAAAGAAACAATGTGCTCAATGGCCGGAGAAATAAACTCTCTCAAAAGCCAGGTCTCAAGGCTTCAGTTCCAGCCCCAGCAGGCGCATATTGTGCAGAAGACGCTTACCGAACCTCAGCATAAAGAAGAAATTTCAAGGCCAAAAAAAGACGTCGAGATAGTGGACTGCAGGCCCGACCATGAGCGTAAAGAAGAGTTCAAAAGCGGAGCTGAAAGGAACTCTGAGCCTGTAAGGCCAAGATACGGGGATTACGAGACTAAGGATGTCAGCATTGACAAGTTCTTTTATTTCGGAAGGAAGTAACATACTTGAAGTTTAAATTTTATTTATTCTTTATACTTCATAATTATGCTAATCCACCATAAACAGATTGCTGTCATGGCCAACGTCAAATAATCCAATCCTTGCGCCGATGTCAAGGAAGGCATGCGCATAGACAACAGCGCCGAAGGCATTGACTAAATCGCCTTTTTTCTCAAAGTATTTGGCATCATCATAATACCTTTTGGCCAAATCAAGAATGTCCTCTGCCTCTTTCCTGCGCTTCTCGACAATCTTTACTTTTTTCAAAGCTTTAGAAGTAAGCTCAAAGTATTTGGAAAGTTTTTGATTAATCTGTATTTTCATAATGCGTATTGATAAAAATCCCCTAAACTTATAGGTTTTGTTGCCATATACTCCCTTAAACCTGTTACTAAATCATCCACGCCTTCTAATCTCCTTTTTGGTCCAAATTGCCGAAGCAACCCGATATACCGCTCAAATCTATCAGTGTCCTTGTCCGTAGCAGCCTGTTTCGCATCTTCAAAAATCCTAGTTAAGGCTTTAACTACATGCCCATTTTGCTTAGTGAATTCGGCACCAGTAATGCCCGGACTTGCAAAAACATAATAAGAATTACTTCCTAAGTAAAAATCTGCAATTCTCCTTTCATTATAATCCTGAACAGTAATCCCTTCTGGCAGCATTTTATTTAATCATAGGATTGACTATCTTTTTATAAATCTTATCCTTACAAATGCTTTCTCAATTCCTTTGCCTTCTCGATGCCAATGTCGAGCATCTTGCTGATGTCTTCCATCGTCAATGGATAGTCTCCGCCTTTCTGCAAAGCGCATAATGTTCCGTCTTCCATTGAAGAGACGGTTAGCCTCGAATCAATGACTTTTTCTTCCTCAATATCAGGGTCGACTATGAACTTGTCGCCTATCTTGATTACAGTGACTGCAATCGGCGTCTTTTCCAATTCCAGCTTCTTGCTGGTTTTTTTCTTGTAGTCAACTTTGTTGTCTTCATATGCAGGAAACTTTGTGTCTTTCAGCGCAGCCAATGCAGCCAGCGAAGATGCGTCAAACAAGTTGCCTGCGTCATTTATCGGGCAAATGTCAATGATGACCATCCATATCTTCTCGCCTTTCTCTATGCACAATTTCCTGAAATCAAGCGCTTTGCTTTCCCTGATTCCCCGATCAACAACCCTTGCAAGCTCTATTGCTTCAATTCCTGGAGGTCCAAGCTCAAAATCCGGGTTCGACAAGGGCAGTAATTCAGCCCCCACGATTATTGTCCCTTCATTTGGAGTATCTGGGTACGGCTCGCCTACTTCCAGCTTCACTCCCACAATCACGTCTGTTTCGCCTATCTTGACTCTTGCAGAGCCTTCTGCAGTTTTCACAACCCCATGCTCAACTTTAATCGGCTTCCTGTATTCTGTCAGTTTCCTGCCGTCAAGCCTTGTTTCGGCGTTC
>CAZFEZ010000139.1:0-2764 GCA_964518225.1 uncultured Methanosarcinales archaeon
AAAGCTGCTTCATTTTCTTATCAACCCTTTCCTCTATCTCAGAAACAGGAATATTTGCCTTCTCATGAATCTTCAGAACTATCTCCTCGTAAGGGATTTTAATCATAAATTTTAGTGAATGCAAACGATTTATATACTTTTGTTTTTTAAATATCCACCTCTGCCGGAATAGCACCAATCTCTTTCACCTTGAACTGGTCTTTTTTCGGGTTTCCTGCGATGTCAGATGCGACTACAACAAAAAAATATATATCTCCGGTCTGCGGGTCTGTCTGGGTTAAGTCAATTGTGAATTGATTTTGGGCATTTACATTGGCCAATAAAACAAGCTGGCTGAACTTGCCTTCCCGTATTGAATTCACAATCTCGCCTTTCTGCGGCTGTGTAAGCGACTGCTTCTTGGTGTAATAGACACTGTATTCCTTGAGGTCGCTAAGTGCAGAGCCGTCAATGTTTTTATCAGGAGTCTTTATTATTGTAAATGTTTGTGATGCTACTTTGATTACTCCCAATGAATCCGGCGGCAGGTCATCAATGGACTGCATGGATTTTACAACTGTAATTTTCTGGCTATCATCCTTGTTGTTTATCTCGTTGTTTGCCTTGCCAACTGCCGTTATACCAATGTCGTAGTTTGTATTGTCGTTTGGCAGTACAAGGCTGTAGATGTATGAATTTGAGGATTTGGAGAAGTACAATTTGTTGTTTTCTATTGGAATATCTTTCTCATTTGACGTTGAAAAGCCGCATTTCTTGCTTGTGTAGTCAAATAAACACTCATTTGTTACAAGTGCGCCTTCAAAATTCACAGACGGCTCAAGCTCTATGTCTTTCACAATGACTTTTGGGTTTTTCTTCAAATCATCTGTTGCTGTTTTGTCAAAAACATTTAAGCTCGATTCCGCATAATAAATCCTGTATTTCGCAACATTATTCTCTGAGCTGTTTTCCCACTTGAGCAAAATTGATTTGTCGGCCTTGGGCTTGTCAAATGCTTCGACATTCTTCAAAGGCTGGGGAGGCAAGTCCGGGTAAGTCACCGCAAACTTGTAAACAATGTCTCTTAGCTTTACTTGATTGTCTGAAGAGTCATAAGCGTAAATTTTCTTTCCTGTCTTTGCGCAGAACTTGATGCCTTTTGCCTCTGATATGTCAATTATTTTGTTGACTGAAGGGTCCATGAACGACGCACCAGTCGCTTCTACAAAGTTTACAATATTATTTTTCTTATAAAACATCAATGAATTCGCGAGCGGAATCGGGTTGCCAAAGTTTATATACTCTGGTGGTCTTAACAAAACTTTGTTCTGCTTCAGTTCAATTTTGGTTCTGGGGCCTTCATCTGTTAATGTTATTTCAAATATCCTTTGCGGCGTTGGAAGGTAAGTTAAATCCCTCTCATCCAATGAAATCCTGCATACTACTCCATCATCTTTAAGCTCGGCGCATTTTTGGAATTTGTTTATGAAATCATCCAAAATTTTGAGTGATTCGTCCTTTGACCCTGGCTTTGCTCCGGGGCATATCCAGTTTTCAGGAGCATTATCCTGGAGGCATTTCCCAATGTTTTGGGTATTTTCGCATTTTTTTAGTATATTGTCCAATTCTGATCTTATGCTTGGATAATCATTCAAATCATAGTCTGCTTTTGTCCTGAATGACGGATTGATTGAATATGTTCCAATAATATTATTTTCCTGATTTTCAACTGCAACCATTCCTGTGATTGGATTGCTGTTCGTATAGAAGATTATGCTCACTAACAATATTGGCATCATCATCAGTAATATCAAATCTTTTATTTCCATTTTAAACGATTGCAGTCACTCCCTGCGCTTTTGCTTTTGCATATCTTGGCGTGCCGCAGCATTCAAAATGCCATGGCTCACCCTTGCTTGAGTCTTTTTCATCACCGTACCTCACCCAACCTGCCTGTGACATTATTTTGTGCAGCAATTTCCAGTCTTTACTTCCTTTGATCAATATATCCACGACATTTCCAGTCAAGTGCGGGCAGCTTGGGCTTGGCTGGCATACATACCTGCTGTCAGGATTCCTGCTCCAGATCATTTGCTGCTGTTCCATGGTCCTGTAGCCAAAAGTCACTTCCAAAGAAATCTTGTTTTGCTTGGCTATTTCCTGAGCTTCCAATAGCAGGTCATAAGCTGGCTTTGTAAGAAGGCATGACCTGCCTTTTGCACACAACTCCGTGGCTGTAAAATCAATTAAATCCCTGGCTTCGGCAGTAATCTTTACTTCTCTTGGCTGTATGACTGTTGCTTTCGTCTCGTCCTTCAGAATGCTGAATTCAATTGGCAATATCGCCCTTCCTGTTATTTCTATGCTGTCCTTTATCTCAAAATTATAGTTGTCCTGAGGTATGTAGCTGGGATAGTTTGACATGTATTTGTTCAGGTTTTTATTGAACTCGTACTCTAAATTCTTGTTTAGAGATGATTCGTCAAAACATGAAGTTGTTTTGTAAATGCCTGAAGAATCTTTTGTTATTTCGTACCAAACAGAAGCAACGTCAAATTTTTTGCAGGATTTGGTTTGCTGCGGCGCACCTTGCGAGCCGCTGCTGTCAATTTCCACAGAATCTCCGATCTCGGATAAGCCTCCATTTTGCGCCAGGTCATATACAGCCTGCTGCAGGGAATATTTTGCTGACTGGTCGATGTAGAGAAGGGCGGATTCTGCATCGTTTGATACTCCAAGCAATCTTAAAGATGATGCTCCGATAACATCAAATTCCTTTTGGCCT
>CAZFEZ010000140.1:0-2749 GCA_964518225.1 uncultured Methanosarcinales archaeon
TTTTTTTTGTATTGAAAATTTTTTAATGTTCAATAGTCATTGCGTTTTAGTTTTGTTGTTTTAAATGTGAGTTTAATGTTGATTTTTATTTCATTCAATTTTACTTCCTTTTGGTTTCAAAACTGAGATAGGGATTAAGCAGGAGATTACATAAGAGATTACTAAATGGGAAACAAAACTGAACCACAATATTGAGGGGCTATAACCCGGAAGCATCGAATACAACTTTAGAGGTCCAAAAATGTACAATTTTAACATGACATATCCTGAAAAGCTTGTAAAAACAAAACCATTAGGGCAATTTCTAGGTACTTGTGGTGCGTCTAATGGGCATGCAGTGTTATAATATGGATAGTCTGGCAAAATAAGAAAAATAAGCATAGCTAACACTAACTTTGTTAATGTCGGTTTTAAAAATTCTTTCAATTTCATTTTTCAAAAAATTAATTAAAAACTTTCACACCAAATAAGCATTGCACTTGTAGCACCAGATAAAATCATAATCGCAATGGACTGTCTTTATTATCGGATGCCCTGTTTTATTGGAATGCTCTGTGTTATGGGCATTGTGGGACTCGCAGCAAAACACTTTACCGCATGAAGTGCATATCCTCAAATGCTCTTTGTCATGGCAAACTTCGCACTCTTTTTTGCTTGAACTAGTGATTTTTATTTCTTTGGAATGGGGGCATTCGCTCTTTTTCATTTTGGGCTGAAGTACGTGCGGCATTTTATTTCACCAGAATTTCTTTTATTGCCTGCTTTATGCTTTCCCTGTCAATTCCAGCCAATTTTTTCTGTATGTCGGGCTTGCCATGCTCTATGAATTTGTCAGGGATTCCAATTCTTCTTACATTGGCGTTTACCCCATTGTCTTCCAGCAGCTCGATAACCGCAGTTCCAAATCCGCCGTTGATCGTCCCTTCTTCCAGTGTTAAGATTTTTTTTATTTTTCTGGCGTATTTTAGTATGAGCTTGGCGTCAAGCGGCTTGGCAAATCTTGCATTAATTACAGCAGCATTGCACTTGAGCTCATCTGCAGCATTTATAGCATCGTACAAGATAGGCCCAACTCCCAGAATCAGCAAGTCTTTGCCTTCCTTAACCAATTCCCCTTCGCCTACTTTGATCTCTTTCAGTTCGGGATCGAGACCAACCCCAATTACAGAGCCTCTCGGGTATCTCAAGGCGCACGGCCTATCCATCAAAGTTGCGGTGTAAAGCATGTGCTGCAGCTCATTTTCATTCTTAGGGACCATTATCGTCATGTTGGGAATCGACCTTAAGTAAGCAATGTCCAAAGTGCCATTGTGCGTAGGCCCATCATCTCCAACTAATCCTGCCCTGTCCAAGGCGAATATAACTCCAAGATTCTGCAGGCATACATCATGGACAATCTGGTCATAAGCCCTCTGCAGGAATGTAGAGTAGATTGCACAAACAGGTTTCATTCCAGAAATAGCCAAGCCTGCTGCAAAGGTCACAGCGTGCTGCTCGGCAATGCCAACATCGATTGTCCTTTCCGGAAAATGCTTTTCAAATTTGTTTAAGCCTGTGCCTGATTTCATCGCTGCAGTTATTGCAACAATCCTTTCATCCTCTTCTGCAATCCTAATCAGGGCATTTGCGAATGCGTCTGTGTAGCTAATCTTTGTTGTTGTGACATATTTTTGGCCGTTTATCGGGTCAAATGGCGACATTCCATGAAGCTTGTCCATGTCCTGCTCAGCAAACTTGTACCCCTTTCCTTTCTCTGTCTTTACATGAAGCAGTACAGGCCCTTTCAAATCCCTTACATTCTGCAAAGCAGGGATAAGCTCGTCAAAATTATGCCCGTCTATTGGGCCATAGTACTGGAACCCCAATGCCTCAAAAAACAAGCCTTGGGTTGCTATTGTCCTCAGCCTCTCTTCCGCCATTCCCAGCCGTGTAACCTTTTCTTCGGTGATTCCGGGGATTTTTCTGAGAAAATCCCCAACCTTTTTTCTAAGGGCAAAATAGCCGGGATATAAAACAATCTTGTTAAGGTAATTAGAAACAGCGCCTACGTTTGGGGAGATGCTCATCCTGTTGTCGTTTAAAATGACTAAAATGTCTGTTTTAGAAGAGCCTGCATTATTCAAGCCTTCAAAAGCCAATCCTGCTGTTATTGCCCCGTCACCAACAATGCAGACAACTTTGTGGTTTTCTTTTTTGAAATCCCTTGCTTTGGCAAATCCCAATGCTGCAGATATCGCAGTTGATGCATGCCCGGCTCCAAATACATCATACTCTGATTCATTAATGTTGCAGAAGCCGCAAACGCCATTGTACTGCCTTAATGTATGAAAATTATCCCTTCTTCCGGTTACAAGCTTGTGGGAATAGCTCTGATGTCCTGTGTCAAGAATAATCTTGTCTGCAGGAGTGTCATAAACATAATGAGCTGCCAGAGTCAGTTCAACTGCCCCAAGAGGCCCGCCGAGGTGCCCTCCGTTTTTAGACACTACATCCAGGATTTTCTGCCTTATCTCCCGGGAAAGCGTTTTAAGCTGCTTTACGCCAAGATGCTTAAGGTCTTTTGGGGAATCAATTATGTCAAGTATTCCAGATTCCTTTTCTTTTTTAATTTGCTTCTGCTTCATTATCTGCTGCCCGTGGATTAATGTTTGGGACTTCTTGGAAGCCAGAAGTTTATTTAGAGCTTTTTTACGATTCATCAAGCACCCCTTAAGGAAGGTTAGGTTGGCTAATATTTATAAAGCTTTTT
>CAZFEZ010000141.1:0-2740 GCA_964518225.1 uncultured Methanosarcinales archaeon
GTCAATTTCAACAGCTGTCAAGTCTGTGTCGATTATGTACCCGTAATCCTCCTCTGTTTCTTTTTTTCTCAAAGAAAATGTAGTGCCCCTTTCTGAATCCCATGACCTTGTCTCCTGCTCTATCTTTTTATGATGCCCCGATTCCTCTTTTTGCCTGTTGACTTCGTAAAACAAAGCCCTTTCAATTTCCTTAAATCCGGTGATGTTTTTTATCTCCACTCTTGTGTAGCCGCTTTCTTTTACCGAGACATTTGCGTCTGCCTTTATTATCCCGGAATCAATATCAAAAATCTCAAGGTAGTTAAGCACGCTAATCAGCTGCTTCATGAAGTCTCTTGCCTCTTCCGGGCTTGTTAAGCCAGGCTCTGTGACAATCTCGACCAATGGATTTCCGCTTCTGTTATAGTCTACAAGAACATAAGCTGACTCCTTCATGCCGGCAGGATGCACCAAAGAAGCAGGATCTTCCTCCATATGAACCCTGGCGATTCCAACTTCTTTTCCGCTACTTAATTTTAATTTTCCATTTTTGCCCAGAGGAATTTCGTATTGGGAGATCTGATAATTCTTTGCCATATCCGGATAAAAATATGACTTTCTTGAGAAAATCAATTCCGGAGATATTTCGCAGTTTAAAGCCAAGCACAATTTCAATGCATATTCAACTGCTTTTTTGTTCAGTACTGGCTTAGAACCCGGCATTCCCAAACAAACTGGACAAGTTCTTGTATTCGGTTCTTCGCTTCCTTTGGTTGGGCAGCTGCAAAATAATTTTGTTTTTGTACTTAATTCAACGTGGCATTCTATTCCTATGACGACGTCAGATTTAAATTTCATTCTTCCCTCTCAATTGCACTTCCCAACTGTATAATTTTGCCCTCCTGCAAATGGTCTCCTATCAGCAGCATTCCTATGGGGAGGTTTTTTTCAAAGCCAACCGGGACATTCAAGTGTGGCAGGCCGCAGACATTTGGCGAAACAGTCATTAAGTCAGTCATGTAATGCTGCAGGGGGGTTAATTTTTCTATATCTGAAAATTTCGGGGCTAAGATTGAGGTAGTCGGGCTCACCAAGGCGTCAAACTTTTTGAAAGCCTTTTTGTATTCATTGATCATCAATGTCCTGACTTTCATTGCTTTCAGATAAAATGCATCCCTACAGCCGGCCATCCTGGCAAAAGTTCCGATGATTATCCTTCTCTTTGCCTCGTCTCCAAAATTATTGCTCCTGACTTTTGTGAAGTATTCGTTGAAGCTGCCTTCAAGCTTTTCAGCCATTCCGTAGCGCATTCCGCATAGCTTTGCAAGGTTTGTGCTTGCCTCGCTTGTTGCAATCATGTAATAAGTTGCAATCCCGTGCTTTATCGGCAATTCCAAGGAAATTTCTTCAGCTTTAGCCCCTTCTTCTTCCAGCTCTTCTATGCCGTTATACACATTCTTCTCCACTTCCCTTTCGACTCCGGAGCCAAAAGCCTCTTTTATTATTCCTATTTTCATACCCTTGACCGGCTTTTTCAGATAACTTTCATAATTCTCGCTTTTTACATTTAATGAAGTGCTGTCCATCGCATCATAACCGGAAATTACTCCCATCAATAGTGCCGCATCTTCGATATTTTTTCCCACAGGCCCAATCTTGTCAAGGGAATTTGCGAAATCAATCAAGCCGTATCTGGAAACCCTCCCGTAAGTCGGACATAATCCGTAAACTCCGCAAAAAGACGCGGGCTCCGCAATTGAGCCTCCGGTGGATTCCCCTAATGCAATATGCCCGTCTAATTTTTGGCTTAGTCCGGCTGCCCCTCCTGAAGAGCCCCCGCAGCTTCTTTCCTTGTCAAAGGGATTTAGTGGAATTTCATATCCAAGTCCAACATTAACACTGAAACCCCCAAATCCGAACTCATCCTGGGAAGTTTTCCCAATTATTACCCCGCCCTCTTCCTTAACCCTTTGAACGGCAAAGGCGTCGAATAGCGGCCTGTAACCCTGCAAAATTCTTGAGCCTGCCGTGCTTTCTACATCCTTGACGCAAATAGAATCTTTTACCGAAACAGCAATGCCAAGGAGTTTCTTATTTTTTATTGATTTATCCTTATTCTTAATGAGTTTTTTTAAATTATCTGCCTGCTGCAAAGCCAGCTCTTCTGAAATGGAATTAAAATAATTATATTCCTTATTTATCCCCTTGCACTCTTCAATGAGCTTTTCTGTATGCTCGACTATATCTATCTCCTGATTCCTGATTTTTTCAATGAATTGCTTTGTTGCCATTTTTGTCCTTAAGCTGGGTTGCTACGGCCAATCCTATCAAGGATAAGATAAACATTGTTAAAAATAGAAATTTAAAACCGAATTTGTCTGCTATAAAGGCCCCTAACAAGGCCGCAATTCCGGCTGTAATAAACCATAAACTTTCCCATGCAGCCCATTGGGATGCAAGATTCTTTTTTTCCAAATATTCCGTATAAAAAGAATCACGAGCCGGTACAACTATTATTGTGCCGATTCCCATAAGCATTTGCACTAAGAACAGCTGAGTGACATTTGAGACGAAGTAATACCCTAAAAATCCTAAACTTATTAATAAGTATCCCCCAATCATGAATTTTGTATATTCTTTAATTCTATCCTGAATCTTTGCCATTAAGTATACACCCACTCCAGAAATTAACATGAAGATAGACCACGCAATTCCGGCATCCAAAATATTGCCGCCAATATCTTTAACGAAAATTGCATAA
>CAZFEZ010000142.1:0-2736 GCA_964518225.1 uncultured Methanosarcinales archaeon
TGTCAGTATAGGTTATAATCTCCCTGGTCCCATCATTATTCATGTCAGCTGTTGTCGCAATTCCCCTCACTGTGTCGCTAAGCGTCAGATTAACCCTTGCAATTTCATTGCCGCTGTAGTTATAGCAGTTGAATCCCATATGGCTGAAAGCGTTGCCAATTTTCTCGTCTTTTATGAAGCAGATTTCATCCCTGCCGTCATTATTGTAGTCCAAAACAAACGGGTTTGTGCCCTCCCATTTCTTGTCATTCCCCCCCGGAGCAGAACTATCATGGCAGCCAAGAACTCCTGTTTCGCATTTGGAGAATAATTTTGTCCCGTTAAAGCTGTAAACAAACAGCTCAGTATACCAGTCAGTGGCGAAATCAACACTAAGCGCGTTGTCATAAAAAACGCTGGCTGCAATCTCCAGTTGGTTATTGTTGTTCAGATCAACCAAAACAGGCTGCCCTTTCAGCCTAAAAGACTCGAAAAATTCCCCAGGACCGGATACCAGCGGAGTGAATATATTATCCACAGTCCAGTCAACTTTTCTTTGGTTCAGGTCAAAGGCCAAAAATCCATAGGCGCCGGCGCCGCTGTCATTGTTAAGCCAGAACACTGCCTCGTAAGCGCCGTCATTGTCTATGTCCCCGATTGCAGGAACAGTCTGGCGGGTTTCATTATAGGCAGACGTGCCGTAATAGCTGTCTGTTTTTGAATCCATATCTACAATATGGACAAAGTTGCCCTTATCCTTGAATACACAAAAATCGGTGCCATTGATATTAAGGCATTTTATTCCGCTGAAGCTGGCATTGCCCAGGGTTATGTTGAATTCCTGCTGCAAACCCATGTTATTATATTGGTAGGCAAAAAAATAATCTGTTGAGAGCTGCCTTGAGTTGAAGATTATCTCAATTTTGGCGTCGTTGTCAAAATCAAATAAGGCAGGCTGGCCAAGCACCTGGCCAACTTTTGTCTGCGCCAGTATATTCAACTGAGGGTTAAAGATTATCAAAGAATTGTTGGAGAATACTGCGATTTCATTGCTGCCATCCGCATTCAGATCATCAACCAATGGCTGAAAATTCATGCCTAAAGAATTATCGCTGAAATTTGCCGTTGCAAGCGGAAAATGCCCGGCGCCATCTGCAGCGCCGGTGTTCCTTGAATCATTCTGGAAAGTCCGCCAGGAAGCGCCGGCATTTAAACTCAGCAATATAAAAACTACAACAAATAAACAAAATCTCATCTTCCACCCCTTTTGCTGAGTGTTTTTAAGAATTAGTATTTAAGATTTGCTCAATCCAGCACTAAGCCGCATTTCTTGCAGTAGAATTCTTCGTTTGAGTATTCTATGTCCTTGTTGCCGCAGTCAGGGCACTGCCTAATAAGGTCTTCCCTCTTGACAGTTTCAAGACTCCTGACATTTCCTGCATAAACCATTGTACCCCCCAATTAATAGTATTATGCACCGATACTATCCCCTTTTTAAAACTTTCGGTTTCTTCTGACTACCAGAGAACTCATTGAAGATGATGGACTTCTGTTTTAGTGTCTCTTGAGAATCCTGTTTAGAGTCTGGCGGATTGAGCAATCCGTTTTTCTCCGCTCCCCTGAACAGGACAGTAAACGCCGTTTTTTTTATCAGACTGAAATTCCAGTAGTTAAAGCGAAGCAAAAGATTAGTGCCGCTGCTTGACAGGCCCCCCATATACTTTGAATCAAAATAAACATAAGCAACCTCCCTTCCACCCTCGATCTGCCTATAGATGGTTGCTGCTGATTCCAGGCTGCCGCTCTCATTGACATAAAATGCAAGTGCGTCATAGTCCCTTCCAGCCAGAAATCTGATTTTTTCTTCGTAAGGACCGATCTTTACAGGCTTGTTATTGCTTAATTTAGAGTTATAAGCGCATACCACATAATCCTGTTTGTGTTTTCCAGCTTGAATATCCATTTTCACTTCTATAGGGTTCTCTATCTCTGCCACAAGATTTTCTATGCTGTATTTCGGAAGAAATGATTTTGCCAGTGCAGGAGCCGGACATCTGACCTGTGAAGAAGCAGTTTTGCTGCCATAGTAGTTGAGGTTAGTGATAGGCATATTGACGGGCATGTACGTACATCCGAAATTCGATAATAAGATAATTGCTGCCAAACTTCTGCTTTTGATTTAGACCACCACGCTTACACGCTCCTGCTTCTGGACCCTTATTACATTGTCCACAAAGCTTTCTATTTTGCTTTCATGGGAGACAATGATAATCTGATTGATATTCAGCTGGCTCAAAACGTCCCTTACCTTGTCAAGCTGCTCTGAGCTGAAGCCGTCCGTAGGCTCGTCAAGCATTATGATATCCTTTGTCTTTATTCCGGCCACAACGTCATTTATGACCTTGTTCAGCGCAAGCCTGTAGGACAATGCCACAGAAGTCTTCTCGCCGCCGCTCAGGTTTTCAATATATGTCTCGTATCCGTCCTGCTCGATTATTGGGGTGAACTCCTCGTCCACCCTGATGCTTATCGCTTCGTCCTCAAGAAGCACATCAAACCAGCTCTTGAACAAGCCGTTGAACTGGGAGTGAATGCTGGCCATTACATGCTTTTCCATGGATGACATAAGATTCACAAAAAGCTCGTCAATCCAGCTGCTTAATTGGGACAGGCAGGCAAGGCTTTCCTTTGCCTTCTGCTTTTCGCTTATCTCCTTTTCAAGGCTTTTAATGAATCTCGCGATTGAATCTTTCTCGG
>CAZFEZ010000143.1:0-2734 GCA_964518225.1 uncultured Methanosarcinales archaeon
GATTGATGAAGATTTCTAAAATATTCAATAATAAAGCTCAAGCTGCAATGGAATTTTTGATGACATATGGCTGGGCAATACTTGTAGTTCTTGCGGCAATAGCAGCCCTTGCCTATTTCGGCGTTTTGAGCCCTGAGAAATTCCTGCCTGAAAAATGCGTATTGCAGCCGGGAATAGCGTGCGTAAGCCACAAGGCAGAGCCAACACAAGTCACTCTTGTGATTTCAAACGGGCTTGGCAGAACCATAACAATTAACAACATTGATGTAGGAGGCTGCAGCAGCAGCTTCACCGAGTCAATGCAGAGCGGCTCAGACCACACTTTTGTGATTGGAGGCGCCTGCAACAACGGAGCTGCCAAAGAGAAGTTCAAAGCTGACATTACAATGTCATATACTGAGAAAGACACAAATCTTACAAAAACAGCATATGGCAATCTAAACACAAAGATTGAAGGTTAAAGGAGAGGTGAAGTTAATGATAAGCATAAAATCAAGGAGAGCCCAGGCAGCACTAGAGTTCCTGATGACCTACGGCTGGGCCATATTGGTAGTTCTTGTGGCTGTAGGCGCGCTTGCTTACTTTGGTGTATTGAGCCCTGACAAGTTTTTGCCGGCCAAATGCACTCTGCAGTCCGGGATTGCATGCTTGGATCATACGGCAACTGCATCAGGAGTTGATGTTGTAATCCAGAATTCATTAGGTTATGATTTAGGTTCAGTATCTGTTAAAGCTGGCAGTTGCGGCGACTACCCAACTACAGCCTTATCTACAGGGTCCGCTACTCTTGCCAACGGGGCTAAACAGCAGTACCACATACCTTGCAATTTAGCTGCCGTAACAAAGTATAATGCGCAGCTCAATGTAAGCTACACTATTACAGAAACAGGCTTGAGCCACAATAATCTTGGCCAAATAACTTCAAGAGTAGAATAAGTATACTATTTCTTTTTTTAATTTGTTTTTATATTCCTAAGGAGGGTGCTAAAGAGAGTGTCCCTGAGAAATTAATTTGTAACCTTATCAGCAACATTGGCCGTCTTTTGCAGTTGGGTTACTAGGTGTGCATCCAAAAAGCAGTACAATTGCACATATAGCAAATACAACTTTGTAAACCATATTTGTAAATTTATCATAACCACCTTTTTGGGCATCATTGTGAAACTTTTATTTAAATTTTTTCTTTTCCAAAGTTTCTTCTCATTATTTTCAAAAATATTTGAAAATATCAGTCAAAGAATTATTGCAACCTGCATCACTATACAAGTTCATTTTTGCACTGAACAGGGCAACTTTTACAGACGATAAAGAGCAAAGCAACTATGGTAGTTTTTATCCCTTAAAGCTTAATCTGTAGGGGATGGAATACAAAAAGAAATCGTTTATCTCTCCTGCTTCTTCTGCCACATAAAGTAGCCAACGCCTGCCACAACTACAATTAGCGCTACTACAATCCAGCCTATTGCCGTATTGCTCAGCCCTTTCTGCTCCATTGCCTCTGGGGCTGCTGCTGGCGGCGCTACTGGTGTTGCCGGAGCTTCAGTTGGGGGTGTTGCCGGAGCTTCTGGAACTGCTTCTGTTGGCGGAGCTGTTACCGGAGCTGCTTCTTTACTTCCAATTGCAAATGTGCTGAATCCTGGGGTTGTAGACTGATATACTACATTATCTGCATCTGAGCTTGTCTTGGCTGTTGGCAATGCATTCCATGCGCCATCGCTGTACCTGTACAGCACAATGTCATCTTCTCCAACACCATTGCTTGTCAGCCATGATTTTGGCACTTTAAAGCTGATTGTAATCTTTGAAGCATCTGAATCCGCTATGTTACTCCTTACGAGCTGCAAGTATTGATAAACTTTGGCTGCTGCCGCAGCTGTTAATGGGTTTGCTGTCAAGCTTTGAACTTCAATTGACGGGTTTGAAACACTATTGGCAATTTCAATTGTAACTCCAGTCACAGCGATATTTGCATTGTTTATGGCTAAAACACCGCTTGAGCCTGCTGCCAGAGTATCCCACTGCCTTCCTGCTGAGGCTTGTACGTTGCTTGCGGATGCACCGCCTCCGCCACCTCCGCCACTGCTGCTTGAGGTAGTGGATGCGGCTGCTGCGGCTGCTGCTGCGCTTGTGGTGAAGTTAAAAGTGCCGTTTTTAGCGCAGTTGCCATTGTAGTCACACACACTCACATTAAAATGATACACTGTACTTGCCGTTAATCCAGTTATAGACAATTCTTGTGACTGGTTGAAGTCTGTTTGCATTGCAAAAGTGCCCAATGCCGTTGATGAACCCCAGTTTACAGTAACGTTTACTGTCTCATTAATGCCGCTTATAGTGATTGTTGAAGTGGTTGAAGTTACGCTGGTAGAGACTCTTGTTGAATTTGGAGAGTTTGGCGGGTTATCATCTGTCATGTTGAAACCCCATGCATATTGATTAGTGTTGCCATCATCGTCTATTACCCAGAACGTTATGTTATACGCGCTAGGGGTGCCCGCACTATTATTGAACCTTTCAGTTTGCCCAATACATATTGTGCCAGTTTTTGTCATAGTTAAATTAACTGGTGCAGAACTGTTTAGCTGGTACTTGCAAGTCACTGTATCTGATGATACAGTAATGTTAGGCACAAACATGCTCGTTGATTGATTTGGGCTTGTTGGGAATGATACATTAGCAGTTGGCGCAAGTGAATTATTTGTGAATGCCAGCAAACTGAAATGCGGCACAAATA
>CAZFEZ010000144.1:0-2721 GCA_964518225.1 uncultured Methanosarcinales archaeon
CAATAATAAAAGAAACAAAATTATCACAAAAAACAGATATAACAACTTACAATTTGACAATCAACTATAAAAATATTCAAAAAATACTGCGGGAAACAGAAACTTTGATTGTTGTTCTTGGCGTTCATGTTCCCGGAAAATATCTTTCCGCAATACCCGGAACTTTAAATGAGATAATTCCCATGATAAAGGATTTCAACTGCAGGAAAATACTGACAGGGCCTGCTGTGTTCGGGACGCAATTGTTTGGCGGCAAATTCTACGAGAAAGCTGATACGGGCATTTTTGACAAGATTGACTATTCGATGTTTAATTTCCCATATAAAGATGTCAGAGAGTATTCTGTTAAAGGAGCCTCCATCATCAAACAAATTCCAGACATCAGGATGGTGGAGATCGAGACAGGGCATGGGTGCGATATTGGAAAATGCTCATTCTGCACAGAGCCACTTAAAAATAAAGTTGAGTTCCGGGAGAAAGATGATGTTTTAGCTGAAATTGGTGAATTTTACAATTTAGGCGCAAGATTTTTTAGATTGGGCAAGCAGACTTGCTTCTATACCCTGCCTTATGCCGCTGAATTATTGAAAGAGATTAATGACAAATGTCCTGATATAAAGGTTTTGCACATTGACAATGTCAATCCGGTAAAAGTTGTGATGGACAAGAAAAATGATTTTGAAATCACAAAAGCAATTGTGAAATACTGCACTTCTGGAAATATTGCTGCTTTTGGCGTTGAATCATTTGATTTGGAAGTTGTGAAAGCAAATACATTAAACACTCCGCCAAATATCGCTTATGAGGCAATCAAAATCCTGAATAAATATGGAGGGGAAAGGGGGAATGACGGAATGCCGAAGTTCTTGCCCGGCATCAATATAATATTCGGATTGAGAAATGAAACAAAGAAAACGCATGAAGAGAACCTGAAATGGCTTTCAAGAGTTTATGACGAAGGCTTGATGCTCAGGCGCATTAACATAAGGCAGGTTGCGATATTTGAAGGCACATCCTTGTATAACGAAGGCAAGGACAAATTCCTCAGAAAAAATAAAAGATTATACTGGAAATGGCGCAATGAAATAAGGCAGAAGATTGACTGGCCAATGCTTCAGAGAGTTATTCCTTCTGGAACTGTGCTGACTAACTGCTATTCCGAGATTTACGACGGCAAAACCACTTTTTGCAGGCAGTTCGGAACCTATCCTATTATTGTTGGCGTTAAGGGAAGAATTCCGCTGAAGCAGTTCTATGACTTAGAGATTACGGGGCATATGTTGAGGAGTATTACTGGGAAAGTTGTGGTGAGGAGGGAAGTTGAGAATTTGGTTTGAGCATCCTAATTTACTATTTTCATTTAGCACATTGTTTCATTGTTCCCGCTCACCAAGTTTCTTTCTATTTTACAAGTGCCATTAGTAAATTCAAAAATTGTACAATCTGCATTCCAACATATGGAATTTTCTGTTTGAATTGATGATTTTTTGGTTTTATAATTGTATATTTTTAACAAAAATTTTTTCAAAATCACCAATCTTACTTTGAATTTGATCAACTTGTTGTATTACCATTGTTTGCTGATGTGGTAGTTTAACATAATAATACAGATTACCACTTGATATCATTAAAGCTACAAAAGAAAATAATAATCCAATTAACATCATAATTTGATTCTTTGACCATTTTGTCATAACATAAGAACTTTTTATTATGATTTAAATCTATTGATGCTATTCACTAATAATCCTTTAAAAATTCCAAAACCTTTAAATACTCCGTATTACATGCGTATTACATAGGTGATCAATATGCCAATAGCAAAAGTAAGGAAATCTGGGAACAGCACTGTGCTTGTGATACCTCCGGAGGAAGTCAGGGAAAAAGGCATTAAGGTGGGGGAAAGTATTGAATACATGCTATTCAAAAAAGTTGATTTAAGCAAGCTTTTCGGAAGGGGAAAGCATCTTAAAATAGACGCTCAAAAAGTAAAGAACGAGCTTAGAAAAGAATGGGGATATTTCTAGATACATATGCAATTATTGCAATTGATACAGACAGCCATAGCTATAAACGGTATGATTTAACTTCAATAGGGGCAATCACCACTTTATTTAATCTGACCGAAATTTATTTTGTTTATCTGAAGAAATTTGGCGAAAAAGAAGCTGACGAAATTTATAATATTGTAAAAAATATGGTTGTTCCGGTAGATGATTTTATCATAAAAGAAGCCATGAAATTCAAGCTCGCAAATCAAAAAAAGAGATATAGCATGGCAGACTGCATAGGTTACATAACGGCGCTCAAGCTTAAAGCAAAATTTGTAACAGGGGATTATGCATTCAAAGATCTAGAAAATGTTGAGTTCGTGAAATAACGAGATTGCTTCTTTAGTCCTCTTTAATAATTCATCCAAAGTTTTCGCCTGTGTATGGCACCCCGGAAGCTCAACTACATCAGAGATAAGGTAGCTATCTTCTCCTTTTTCTATAATAATAGTGTATTTTTTCCCCATGGGCTTAAAATTGTTTTACTATTCAATAGAACTTTCTATTTACAAAATCCTTATATACCTCATTTATTCCACAAATTTTAGGTGACAAAAAACGAAACCCGGAACCAAAGTAAAAATCCACTACACAGGCACTTTGAATGACGGAAGCGTTTTCGATTCAAGCGAAGGCAGGGAGCCGTTAGAGTTCACAATCGGCGAAAACA
>CAZFEZ010000145.1:0-2693 GCA_964518225.1 uncultured Methanosarcinales archaeon
TTATCAGCCTTCCGGTAGGGTGGGCAATGATGTCAACATTCTCGTTTTCCATTGCCTTAAGCATCCGTTTTGTCATTTTTTCTTTTGGATTTTTAAAACCTGAGTGAATAGATGCGACAACAATATCAAGGTCTTTCAAAATTTTGTCAGGCATGTCCAGGTTTCCATCGTCTTTTATGTTTACCTCAACACCCTGAAGTATCTTTATCCCGCTCAGCCTTTTATTGACTTTTTCAATCTCCTTTCTTTGCTTCAAAATCCTTTTTTCATCCAGGGCATTTGCTATCGCCAGATTTCCTGTATGGTCTGTAATGCATACATACTCATGTCCTAACTTTTTTGCCGCCAAAGCCATCTCCTCTATTGTGTTGCTGCCGTCGCTCCATTTTGTGTGCATCTGCAAGTCTCCCTTAACATCATTGTAGCCAATTAATTTTGGCAGCATGCGGTGCTGCGCCATTTCTACCTCGCCTTCGTCTTCCCGCATTTCAGGTTCAATATAATCCATGCCAAGTTTTTTGTAAACCTCATCTTCTGTTCTGCCTGCGACAATCCTGTTTGTTTTAGCGTCAAACAGCCCGTATTCGCTTAGCTTAAGCCCATTTTCAATTGCAATCCTCCTTAAAATGATGTTGTGCTCCTTGTTGCCTGTGAAATAAAGCAGGGCAGCGCCAAAAACATTATCATCCAAAACCCTTAGGTCAACCTGAATGCCTTCCTTAAGCCTTACAGAGGATTTTGTAGGCCCTTCTGCAAGGACTTGTGCAACATTGGGCATTTTTGTGAAAAACTCAATAACATTTTCAGGATCTTTTGATGTTGCAAGAATGTCAATATCACCGATTGTTTCCTTCATCCTTCTTGTTGAGCCTGCAACGCTTGCCCTTGTTACTTCTTTTAAGGTTTTCAGGATTCTGATAACTTCTTCTGCGCTGCTCAATGCAAACCCCAAAGGGACTCTTTGGCTTGATTTTCTTGCAAAATTTATGCTTTTCAAAATGTTCTGCTCAACAGTCGGGCCTAAGCCCCTAATCCTTTGTATTTTGCCTTGCTTGGCGGCTTTCTCCAGATCAGCAACATTCTTTACTTTCAGTTCCATATAGAGCTTCAGTATTGTTTTAGGCCCCATGCCCTCAATTTTGCCAAGCTGCTCCATGTCCACAGGCGTTTTTCTCTTAAGCTCTTCAAGATGCTCTGACTTGCCGTTTTTCAGAAAATCATCGATTTTTTTTGCAATGCCCTCCCCAATGCCGGGAAGTTCCTCTAATCTATCTTCTCTCCAGACTTCCCAAATATCCTCAGAAAGCCCTTCTATCACCAAAGCAGCCTTCCTGTAAGCCCTTACCTTAAACGGCTCATCTGCAAACTCAAGATAATCCGCTATTTCATTGAGAAGCTCTGCAACTGCAATGTTTTTCATAGAAAGAGATTTTAATTTTAAGGTATTTAAATATTTAGGATTTAATGTTCTGTCCTGCTTCTTGCACCCACCCGCACTTTCCTACAGCTTCAATGCAAACACATCCGTATCCTTGATTAATCGGATGGGATGGTACAATGTCGCATGTTGTAACAGCACCCTCATACTTTTTAGGATTGTTCGTGCAAATGCCATGGCCGCCACCACAGCCTTCTCCAGCATAAGAACACTCAGAAGCTGTGAGGCAGTTGCCTTCCGAATACGCCAGTAAATAGTCCTCTGGCAGCTCTTTGCCTGTAGGCTCCTGCACTTCTTTTTTGGCACAACTGCCGACCAAGAAAATTCCCAAAATCAAAATAAAAAGCAGAGTATTTGATTTCATTTTCGCATAAAAACCGGAAGTGTTTAATCCTTAATCCAAATATTTGGCGTATTTATAAGATGTGGCTAAATGCATGCCGTAATCGTGCATAACCCGAAATAACCGCCGCGTCCTGATGTTTCATATATTTTTGTGCAAGATTAACAAACGTGACTCTGGCTTCCGCGGTCCTGCGAAACAGAGAATTATAGGCGTCCAAATCAACGTTAGTGGCAAGTTTACCCTCCTTAATGTATCCATCAAGTTGTGTTCTCAAGGTGAGATATTCTTCTAGTTTGCCCTTAAGTTCTTCGGAATTCTTGCCATTCACTGTAGACCTTTTCTCCTCACTATTTTTCCCCTTACTATTTACATAACCTTCAACTAAAAACACATCCTGTACAAGTTTGATTAGGTCATCATTAAATTCCTCATTATATGGTACCCCTGAGATTATGGGCTGCGGCTTGCCATTGCTTCTTATTTGAATAGAGCAATAGTCACCCCCCATTCTGTTTTCGAGTGTTGGAACTACATCTATTGGATTCCCGTTAGAACCATTTACAATTCTTTCCAGAATTTTACGATCCCGTTTCGATAGATCCATATCTGTTGTATGGACTTTATTAGCTTTAGTTAATAAATCTTGCTATGATCGGGCTTTTCCGGTTATTGGTAAAACTCACTCTAATCTGTTTTTAGTATACTTTCTATCCTTTCTTATACAAAAACTGATTTGCTTTTCTTAATAAGTCCTTCGAGGTGTTGAAAGTGAGCTTTCTCTGGGCATGCTCGTAGCTCATCCACGCATATCCTATGTGCTCCCGTGAAAGATTTACAATTTCAGCGGCTGACTGGACAATAAAGAAAACAACTTCCTTGTAAACAGTTTCCTCGCCTTTTTTGTAGAAA
>CAZFEZ010000146.1:0-2669 GCA_964518225.1 uncultured Methanosarcinales archaeon
CCAGAAACAAGAGAAGCACTTAGAGTATCACCTAGAGGGAGATTAGAAATAGGTATCGATTCAGATTTGCCAAGACCATTTCATGTTCCCAGAGATTCAGGAGATTATCACAAATGGCCATTATTTGGATTAGATGTATATGGCCGAAGCGTTGAAAAAAGATTAATTGACAGAGTGGTTTATATGCTTTCGGAAGAGGCAATCCAAACATTAGAGAAATACGAAGGTCAAAAACGTCCTTTTGCCATTTTATTTCCGTTACCAAGTGTAATCTTAAATATTCTTTATGAAGATGCAGCCAAAGATGTTACTGGACAACGAACTAAAGATAAAATTCAGGCATTGCTTACCAACGACACTTGGAGAGTTTATGCAAGACAATTTAGTGCCCAGCTTCTGCAAGCAGCACATGCACAATTAAGAGCAAATACTGAAACATTAATGAAAGATTTGGACTATATTAAAGGAGGAAAAAGAATTTTTGGAACTTCACAGCCTGTTTTGGATGATTTAGAAAGTCTTATTCAATTATATGCACAAGAGATGAGAGCGGAACTGCCATCAGGCGAATTGAAGATAAAAGGCGAGGGGTTAAGATTGCTTAAATTTAATTTAAAATGAATACGACGAATCAAGAGTTGGAGAATTAGTCCAAAAGAGAGTTTCAGGAAAATGAGGTATTACTTAATGAACTATTTATAATCATTAAGATTAACTTCTTCCATAATTCCAATTAAGACCTAATCAATAAACCCAATCCCCAACACAGCATTTTTGTGCTTCTCAAACAATTTCTTGTCAACATACCCGTAAACTCCCTGCAGATTATTCTTGAATTCGATAGAAGTGATTTTATCTTTTATCCTTTCAAACCTGTCCTTAAAGTCGCATCTTTTTGAAACCTCGCTTTTTATCCGGGTAATGTCTTTGGCTTGAGGCATGAGCATAAACACATCCCTTATATCTGCATTCCTGCAGCTTACAATTTTCATGGCCAAAAGAGCGTCTATATTTATAATTCTCAGCTTCAATTCTTCCTGTATCGTTTTGCCTTTTAGCGCCCTGACAGCAGAATTCTTGAATACCCATTCTGCGCTGAATATCCCTTTTGTAAGCCTGTCTGATACGTTTGCGATTAATATATCGACGCTTACCTTGAAGTTTTTCATTATAATCTTCTCATACTTTAGAAATTCCTCGTGGTATTGCACTAAATCCGTATCAGTAGCTCTGGCATAATTTATTTTTACAAGCCTTTTTCCTATTTTAGCAGCTTCAGCCTTGTCCTCAACAACTAAATCACAGTCTACTGAAAATCTTGGCAGGGTGTAGGCATTAGCAGCATATCCTCCAATAAGCACAAAACTGCAGTTTTTTATTTTCTTTAAGGTTTCAAATATTTCCTTTTCCCTAAGCTGCAGCATGTCCATATTTTTTCCTCATATAGTTATAGGCATAGGAGAACATCTCATTTTCTTTTGCTATAGTTAATGCTCTCTTCAAAGGCTCGACTTTTAAGCCTTCCTTCTCAACTGAATCAATCTTTGCCATAGGAATCAAAATGACATATTCGCCAATTGTTGAACCCCCCTTTACATAGTTTGGAATGTTCCTTTTGTTAAAGAACTCTTTCCAATACCTCAAGTCCTTCTTAAAAACCTTGATAAAATATGGGGATTTCTCAATTCCCCTCTGAACATAGGAGTAGTCAGACCATATCTCTACAGCGGACAAATTCGTGAATGCGTAAGGGTTTTTAGCCTCTTTGATTAATTCCGGAACTTTAAACTCGACTAATCCTTTAATCACATTTTCAGGCTCAACGCATCTGTATGAGTCTCTTGACTCCTTTGCAATCCAGCCTGCCTTCAATAATACTGAGAATATCTTCTTCCTCATGCTCCGGCTTACAATCCAGTCTAATTCAGGCTGCTTAAAAGATTCTCCCGAGCCATGCTTTGAAAAGAACAATGCATAGGCCCTCAAACAATACTGTGGTATTTCGCTAATCATAGTTACCTATTAGGTAACCACTTATTTAAATACTTTTCGGTACAGGAATATTTAAAATACTCATCTTAAACTAACATTTGCCATGCTCCCCATCCGCCATCTTTTAAACAAAATCAAATGGGACAAAAGGGAAAACCCGGAAGAATACGCAATTTATTATTTAGATATGCCGAAAATCGCAAGATTTATTAATAATAGTTTCGATTTTCGGGCATGCTCAAAAATCAATACAATCTATTATCAATTTTGTTGATTTTTGACAGAATTTTAAAGAAGCTGATTCCTATTCCCTATAATAGGATTAAAAGACTTGAAGGCAGTTTTATGGTCTTAGACAATGAAGAAGAAACAAACATTCCGTTGCACAGAATAAAAAAAGTTACTAAAAATAATGTTGTTGTTTGGGAGAGAAAATAAAATCTAGGTGACCACAAAAATCAAATAACTGTAAAATGTAGCCACCCAAATATATATAAATATAAAATATTGAATAAACAAAATGAAACTAAATTATGAAAAATTAGGCTTCAAATGCGGCCTGGAAATCCATCAGCAAATTTCAGGCAAAAAACTCTTCTGCAGTTGCCAAACTATGAATTCCGATAAGGAGCCGGATGTAAGGATAGAACGAAAACTAAGGGCAGTAGCAGGCGAAA
>CAZFEZ010000147.1:0-1928 GCA_964518225.1 uncultured Methanosarcinales archaeon
CCATGATTTAATAGGTCGTAATTTTGTCTCCTACCCATTGGGTGTGGAGTTTACAAAGAATAATGCATTAATACTTACATATAAATCGCAAATTGATTCATATTCATGGACATCAATGAACGCAAATGCCCAATTTACCCCCACTGATGTTCAAATGATGCTGGCAATAGCCTATGGTCCTTTATTACGGCAATCAAACGCTGAATAGGTTTTTTGAAAGATAAAATCAGGGGACCAATCGCCGCAAGCGGCAGGTAAAGTTAGTTAAATTTATTAAATATTGTCCATTTCCAACTTTTATGATGAACTTACTTTATGTGTGCAGCTATAACATTGACAGGAGTCCTGTTGCTGAGCAAATAACCAATAAGAAAGCTGTAAACGCTGATTTACATATAAGCTCTGCAGGTCTAAGAAAGGCCAAGAGGTACCCTCTTTTAGGCATGACTGAGGAGATGAGGGTAGCTTTAAGCAAATCTGGTTATACGCCCTCACAACACAAGTCTAAAGTACTGACGCCTGAGTTATTGAACAAACAAGATATTATTCTCTGCATGACCCAGCCTCATGTTGACGAAGTTTTAGAAAAAATGCCAGGTTTAGAAGGAAGAGTTCATACACTTCCAGAATATGCGGGATTTAATGATGAAGCGGTTAATTCCCCTCCCAGCATGATCAAGAAAGTTCCTGCATTTTTTGCTTTAAAGCACTTGCCTTTTGGAATTAGAAAAAATGCTTATAGATTATTAGGTAAGCGAGCCGATCCCAGAGATTACGAAGGAGTAGTAGGAGTTCATATGAAGATTATTGAAGAAATTGAATTTTATGTAGACAAAACTCTTGAAAGAATGGTAAGAGAAGGTGCAATCCCAAAGCCTACTTCAAGCAATATTTCTGCCGGCGATTGAATATATCAACTGTTTAACGAATTTTATTCTGCTTTTCATTTCTTCATGACTAATAATTATGTAAATGGGGCTGCGGAGATTCGAACTCCGGCCTCGAGGCCCCGAACCCCGGATACTGCCAACTATACGACAGCCCCAAAAAAATGCCAAGGTTTGATTCGACAATTTAAATCTTGCCTAAAAAAGTTTAAAAATACGCAACTGTTACTCATAGGAATGGACCATAATTTCAACATAGGTAATCTGGTGCAAAGTGAAGAAACTATGCTGCAGCCTAAGGACTTGGTGCTTCTGGTCGCCAATCAAGAGGTTCAGGAACAATATAAAAAAATTATCGAAGGAAAAAAGCTGCCATGTCAAGTTTTGACGGCTGCAAGTTATGAAGGAGCAGATGCAGTATCGAGGGATTTGCCAATCTCAATGTATTTCATTTACCCAAATTTGGTGAAAAACAGCTTTCCTTTCGCGAAAAAAATTAGGGAAGCAAGAGGAGCCGCACATGTTATCGTATTGGTGTGTAATCCCAAATTGAAAAATTTAGTAGAAGGATTAGGTTACAAGCATGTGGACAAAAGCGACCCCAATCACCCAATGGAATTTTTGGATTATATGGGGTACGCTCCTAAACCATAGGCGCAATAATACTTGATATCCCTTTTGTTATAAATTCTACGGCAACTGCCACCAGAATTATCCCCATGACTCTTGATATCACATTAGTCCAATGCTCGCCAAGAACTTTGTATATCCTGGACGCGTTTACAAGTATGAGCCATGTGGCAAGCAGGGTTAAGAATGCGGCTACAACTGTTACAAGAGTTCCGTTCTCCTTGACTAATATCACTGTTGTTGTTATTACCCCCGGCCCTGTAAGCAAAGGGGTGCCAACCGGAATGCTTAAGTCTTTGCCGTGCAACTCGCTGATCTTGTGCATATATCCAAATGTATAGAATATGCCAAGTATCAGCAAAACGATTCCGCCTGCAATCCGGAAGCTGTCGAAGTTTATGCCAAAAAAGT
>CAZFEZ010000147.1:1938-2621 GCA_964518225.1 uncultured Methanosarcinales archaeon
CTGTCCAAGGAACAGGAACGCAAAAAGAAGCACGGCTGCCACAAAAACAGACTTGTCTACGCTGTTTTTCACTTCTTTCACGGGCATTCCCCTTGTCAATCCTATGAATATAGGCAGGCTCCCGATAGGATCCATTATCACGAACAAGGCTATGAATGCCTCAATCACCCCTTCCATCTTCACCTCTTCTTTAAACTGTAAAATATGTTGTCAGCGCTTACTGCGCTGAACAAGACAGCCACTAACAGCAGCACATAGTTTTTTGCTTTAATGGAGTATGCCGCAACAGCCAACCCGGCTTTTGCCAATATCAGATACATCGCAGCAGTTTTTGTTAATCTCCCCATTTAAGCCTGGATTTGCCTGATTTTTTTGCTGTTTGGAGCTTAAATTCTTTCTTCGGCAATAAAATGAATAATGAAATGCCAATAACAATTATAGTGTATATAATAGAGTACCTGACAATACCTGAAGCATCCACTGCCTTGTAGGCATAAAAGACGAGGCTCACCATTCCGGTAAAAAAAAGCATTGGCGCTAGGGTATGGTAGCCCATCTTCTCCGTATGGAAATGAACTCCAGAGACTATAAAAAATGAAACAAGGGTTATAAACAGAAACACAACCACAATATTCATGTACCTTATGCTTTCAAAATGTATTGTTGAGTATATTGATATGTAC
>CAZFEZ010000148.1:0-2621 GCA_964518225.1 uncultured Methanosarcinales archaeon
TTCATTTTTTCCTATTCTTATCAGTATATTGCGGTATTTCTTGAGCTCAGGATTCTCCTCGGATATATCAGTGTCTCCGTAGCCGGTGGGCCTCCTTGAAAGTATGTTCTTTCCAAGGTAATAAACCACGACTGTCAGTATGAGGTTGTATATGACGGCAAGATGATACCACCTGACATTTTCCATGAAACTCACAACCAATGGAAGTATCACGAGCCCCAAGATTGGCAAGATGATTCCAAGCATGTGGAGCATTGTAATCGGATTTTGAAGGTTGTGGGCGTAATGCAGCATTTTCTCGTATGTCTCATCGAGTATAACATCAAGTGACTTGTCAAGGGCGTTCAGCCTTCTGGATTCTTCTCCTTCATACAAAGAGCTTTCAATCAAGTGGAACGATTCAATAAACTCCATATTCCATTTCTTCCATGTCTCAAGGTACATATCAAGGGACTCTTTCACAGAAGAGTATTTTTCAGTTTCAACATCCCAAAGCACTTTCTTAAGGTCCAATGACAACGGAGGAGAAAGATGCTGCGAAGCAAATTCAAGCGCATTCTCAAGATTGGATGTGTGCCTCATGTAAGTAACAGTATAGAAGATGCACAGCACCATTTGGTTGCTTGCCTTAAGGCGCCAATTGTTTGCTATGAACATAGGGGCCTTGCCCAGCGGCTTTATTATGCTAAGGGTGCCCACAACAAACAGCAAAACAAAAAACATGGAATTGAAAATCAGAAATGCAAACAATGCGCCGAATACAGCTGCAACCAAAGGAATCAAAAATGAGAAGGATATTGCCCCGGCTGGTGTAATGCTGAGGTGGGTTATATCAATTGCCTCCTGCAAAACCTCTGCCTTTTTTGGATCGGGCTTTATCTTGAGAATTTTCTCGCTTAAGTTGCATAATTTCTCGTATAAAGTCATGTGCCTCGGGAGAAATTCTGCCTTGAATTCCTGGTATTCCTTTGTTGTCGGAGCAGATGATTGGGGCTCAAGCTTGGCTCCAAGCTCCCTCTCTAAATGCTTCTTGTAAATCTCCATCAAGGACAACAGTTTTTGCTTGTCTATTTCAGATGGCATGCCCTGGAATAATTCCTTCACCTCTTTTTTATTCTAAAGTTTAAATATCATTTTTATTCAATGCTTTTAATTACAGTTTGCTGTGAAAATCCATTTTCTTGACGTGCCTCTTCAGCCACTCATTCCAGTCAAAGAATATCCTTTTTGAATCGAGGGTTCCTATATCATCCCTTATCTTTTCCGATATCTTATGGAAATGGTCATTGCTTTGTATTACAAAGTCTGCTTCCAAAAGCCCCGGCATATTCTGCTTTGCGGCAAAATCAACCAGTGTTTCTTTTATTTTTGCCCTTAATGTTATGTTATCCCAGACATCATCCCAGTTGCCTGCCCACTCCTTGACATTGCCGGCAATCGCTTTAAGAATTTCAGAATCGCCGTTGATCAGCTCCTCGCTTGGCTCTAAAATGTCTTTTTTTGAGTCGTATTTCATAAGGTCGACAAATCCTTTCTCAACCAATGGGTCCTGCTCCCAGTGCTTCCTTACCTCAGTTATCTGGGTTATCCTTCTCCAGCGATGCAGTCCGTCAGCGCTCCTAACAGGATTGGCTACAACTATAACATCGGTAGCCTTGAAGCTTGTCCTCGGCACCTGCAAATCATTGACCACCCTGTCAAAAACGCCATAAGGCGAGTCTCCGTGTATTGTGCCTGCAACTACGTTTGCCAGCGCTCCAACCCTCATAGCCTCATATAATGCCAGCGCTTCCTTGCTCCTTATCTCGCCGATTATCAAGGCAGAATCGCCCATCCTTAATGTCGTCCTTATGCCTTCGTCTGCAGGGACTTCGCTGGTTCCCTTTGTCAGTGCAGCGGCAACTTTCATGGACTGGATATTGTAGCCAAGCTTCCTCAATGATCCTGTGGGGAGTTCCAAAGTGTCCTCTATTGTAATTACACGATATTTTCTCATAAGCTCGACCAATACAGCCCCAAGCAGGCTGGTTTTTCCGGCACTTCTTGTGCCTGCAATCAGCATGGACCTCGAGCCGTCTATCAAGAAACTCAGAATGCCGGCTGCAAGCGGGTTCATCATCTTGTTTTTTATGAACAAGGGCAAGGTCCATGGCTTGTCGCGATGCCTTCTGAAAGAAAACGCCAAGCCACTTGGATTTAGAGGGGGCGCAACAACAGCAATCCTGGAGTTTGCCCCAGGAATGCTAAGTTCTGTATCCAAGATAGGGTTTGCTTCGTCCAATGGCCTTCCTGAAAGGAGCCTGAGCTTCGAAGCCCATGACTCTGACTCGGGCACAGTGGGAATTATATTTGTCTTGCAGTCTGCATAGTCCTGATGCACTATGAAGATAGGTATCTCTCCAAGCGGTGAGTTTATTGTAATGTCCTGCACTTTCTCGTCCTGCAGGAGCACTTCTATTAGCCCAAAGCCTACAGTGTACCTTACCAAAATTTTTGTCATCTCGTCCACTTCCGCAGATGAGAACCTTAGATTTCTGTAATTAATCAGCTCGTCAATCAAGTCAGAGCCTATGTTGTAGAAAACCTGGCGCATCCTCTCAGGATCTATGAACTCCTGCCTT
>CAZFEZ010000149.1:0-1988 GCA_964518225.1 uncultured Methanosarcinales archaeon
ATTTGTGCTCGGCTTTTTTGCCCGCCACTAAAAAAGCCGAGCCTACTTATTCATTAATTATTGAATAAATTCGAGGCGAAATTTTAGTGGCAATCAAAATTTCGCCGAGTGTAAATATTGTGAGCGTTAGCGAACGGATTAAAAAATACCTTCAAGATAGCAAATAATCACCAAATTGGCTCAGCCATGCAGTCTTTTCCTTTTGTTGAAAAATATAAACAATGAAATCAAAGAGATTACGGACAAGAGCGCCAATATAAACATCGGGTAATTCTCATCGGCTTCCTTTTCAATTGCGGCAGCATAGCCTGTTATTTTTTGCTGGCTTTCTGCCGGAATAAGATTGAAAGTGAAAACAGAAATCATAAAAACCATTAAGGCAGTTAAAGCATAGCCTTTGAAAAATTGGGTTTCGGAATGCTTAACCAACAGCCTGTGGATGTATGATTCTTCGTATCCGTGGTTAACCAAGACCTTTACTACAGCTTTTTTTGAATAGCCTTTGTCCAAATGTTTTTGTATGTATGCCTTCAGTTTTTTGTCTACACTGATTTTGCTTAGCATTGCAATGGTCCTTTGCATTCAACTATAAAAACATTTATATATCTGGATAGTTAACAATAGTTAAGATTATCATGGAACAGGAAGCAAAAGTGCAATTGATAACAAAGGATATGACAATAGGGGATGTAGTGTCCAAATACCCTGCTGTGATTGAGCCGCTGCAAAGCGCGGGTGTGCATTGCGTTGGCTGCCATGTGTCTTACGTGGAAACACTGGAGCAGGGCTTTAAAGGGCATGGAATGGCAGATGATGAGGTAAACGAAGTGATAGCCAAGCTGAATGCTGCTGTTGAAGAATCAAGGCATGAGCAGGGAAAGGAATTCATAGTCACAAACAAAGCAGCTCAAAAGCTGAAAGAAGTTCTCAGGGAAAACAACAAGGAAGGCTCTGGATTGCGGGTAGAGCTTGTGCCGGGGGGGTGCTCCGGATTCCAGTACGGGCTTGAATTGGACGACAGCACAACGGACCTTGATTTAGTTATTGAAGAGAAAGATGTAAAGATTATTATCAGCAGGGAAAATCTGCAATTCCTAAAAGGGGCAAAGCTCGATTACGTTGACAGCCTTCAGGGCGGCGGCTTTAAGATAAGCAACCCGAATGTCAAGTCAGGATGCGGCTGCGGGCAGAGTTTCGAATATTGATTTCGGTGATTCTTATGGGGCAAAAAGGAAGGGAAATTGCAAAACTGGACCATAAATGGCTGATAAATGAATTGAATAAAGCCTATGCTTTTGAATGGGTCGTGCATTATTATGCTTCTTTGGCTGCAAATATTTTGTCAGGCTACAGAACTCCAGTATATTCTGAGGTATACTCACGGACAAAATCTATTGAGCAATAGTTGTCCGTTCGTAATACGCAAAAGGCATGTTTATTGCTCAAATTTTTGTGCCTTTTACTATATTCAAAAAAGTGCTAAAGGCGAGCTTGGGCATGCAAACAGGATTGCAAAAAGAATAGCGGAACTGGGCGGAGAGCCTTTAGCGGCGATGGCAGATATTGAAAAATTGGCCGGATTCGGAAAAGTAAGTTTTCCAAAGAAAAGAAGCGACATTACTGGCTTTGTCAAGATATTTCTGGAAATGGAAAGGCATGCTATTGCCATTTACAACGATTTAGCAACAAAAACACACGGCAAAGATTTAGTCACGCATGAGCTTGCAGAGGGCTTGCTTGCTGAATAAGTTGCCGAAGAAGAAGAATACGAGAATTTGCTGAGGGGATGGGTTTTTTCCTTCTAATCAATATCAAATGTTTATTTTACAACCTTTAATGCTCTTTCTAAACTGCCTTTTATATCTTCTTTAGTTATATCAGGCTTTAAACCTCTTTTAACTATTTCGTCCATTATTTCTCCCACGCTTGTACCGGCTATTTCAGCAGCTTCGCCAGTCGAGGCTTTTCCTTTGCTAAACATTTCTAAA
>CAZFEZ010000149.1:1998-2595 GCA_964518225.1 uncultured Methanosarcinales archaeon
TCATCATTTTATCTCCTCCCTGTAACTTCTAATTAAATCCTTAGCATACCATCCATACTCTTCAAGCTCGTTAATACATTTTAATGCTTTTTCTTTAGTTATAATCCGTTTTTTGCAGAGCACCGCAACAACATCTAGTGAGGTCATAAAGCCTATTTCCAACGCTTTTGCAGCATTCAAGCATTTTTTGTCGTCGCTCAAAATCGTATTATTGGTTTTGTACGCCAATGAAATAGTTTCCAGTTCTCCTCCTTTTAAGTTAAACAGTTTTTGAATATTGTTTTTAACTGAATTGTTTGGCGCTTTCACCTTCAAATTTTTTTCATAAACTAATTTCTCCACAAGTATGCTATCACTTCTTCCGATTTCTTTGCCTTTGACAACCTCTTCATACACAACTTTTGAGGTTACAACATAATCGCGTTTTACAAACGTCTCCAACACGCTTACTTTAGCTAAAAGTATCAAGGCTGTTGAATCTGCAATTATTGTCATACAATTTCGTAAAATGTATTGCATATATAAAAATCTTTCGGTTATAATTGCTGATACAACAGACAAACATATTATTGAGTGAAGATACGAGAATTTGCTGAG
>CAZFEZ010000150.1:0-2589 GCA_964518225.1 uncultured Methanosarcinales archaeon
TTATATCGTATTCATTAGGATTGACACTGCCATTTTTAATAACTGGATTATTTGTGTCCAGAATGCAGAAATTCATAACAAAACATGAAAAGGCTTTGTCATATATAAACATAGTATTTGGAATCTTGCTTGTCATACTTGGAATAATGGTATTCACAAACACCTTGAGTTTGATTTCAAATTTTGCACCATTGCAAAACATTTTTAATGTCTAAAGCATGAGGAATGCAAAATGAAGCTTCAAAAGAACCATTACATATTGATTGCGATTATTGCAATAATAGTAGTATCGATAGGCTTAATTGAGTTAAGAAAACCAAGGCAAAGCCCGATTTCAAGCAGCGACAAGAATGTTGGTATCAGCATTGGCAAAACAGCTCCTGATTTTGAATTGCTGGATTTAAGTGGAAAAAGTGTCAAATTAAATGATTTCAGAGGAAAAAACATTATTTTAAACTTCTGGGCTTCATGGTGCCCGCCATGCAGGGAGGAAATGCCGGAATTCCAAAGAATTTATAGTGAAAATCAAGATAAAATAGTGGTTGTGGGGGTAAATTTGCAGGAGAGCAAAGAAAATGCAGAAGCATTTGTAAAAAAGCTTGGAATAACATTTCCGATATTGCTTGATCCAGATGCCCAAGTAAAGGATATGTACAATGTCTTTACCCAACCAGTTACTTATTTCATAGATTCGAATGGAAAGATTGTTGACAAAAAATTCGGCCCATTGACTACAGAGGAAATAGATGAGAAAATTGCAAAAATGAATGTAAAAAGAACTGCATCAGCAAGCCTTGAAAATCAAGAAATAAAAACTTTAAAAGATGGGACAAAATACATAATTCATCCGGAGAAATTTTTGTCTGGAGGGCCTGGGAAAGACGGTATTCCATCAATTGACAATCCAAAATTCATTTCTGCAAATAAAGCTGACTGGCTTTCTGACAGTGAGCTTGGGCTTGGAATTGTCCATAAAGGTGAATCTAGGTTTTATCCATTTAGGATACTTGTTTATCATGAAATTGTGAATGATTTTATACAAGATGACCCAATATTGGTGACTTATTGCCCTCTTTGCTTTACAGGAATAGGTTTTATAAGGAAAATAGATAACGAGCCAGTTGAGTTTGGAGTTTCAGGCAAATTATATAATTCGGAGCTTGTCATGTACGACAGGAAAACAGATTCGTACTGGCCCCAGACATTGGGCAAAGCAGTTTTAGGGCCTTCTACTGGGAAAACCATTAAAAAAATTCCAACCGATACTGTAAAATGGGGTGATTGGAAAAAAGTCCACCCAGATACAAAAGTATTGTCCAAAGATACTGGATTTTTAAGGAGCTATGACGGAAGCAATCCTTATGGCAAAAAAGGCGATTTTACAGACATAAACTTGCAATTCCCGCTTGAAAATAAAGACGCAAGGCTGGATGCTTATGAAATTATCCATGGTATAGAATTGAATGGAAAATTCAAGGCCTATAAAAAAGCTGATGTAGAGCAAAAATCAGTAATCCAAGACACAATTGGAGGAGAAAAAATAAAAATAGAGTTTGATAAAAATATAAAATCAGCAAGAGCCTATAAGGATTCAGGGGAACAGGTTGTTGTTGATACCTTATTTTGGTTTGCATGGGCAGCATTCCATCCTGATAGTGAGTTGTATGACTCATAAAATGGTTAAGAAACCAAATAAAGACAATAAAACGTCCTTTATCTGCGAAGAATGTAATTTTGCTTATAAGGACAGGGAAACAGCAATAAAATGCGAGAATTGGTGCAGAGGGCATCATAGCTGCAATGTGGAAATTACAAAGCATGCGATAAAAAATTAGATTTTGAGGGCTTTCCTTAGAGCATTTTTATCAAACCCCACAATTACTTGCCCGCCAATATCTATTACAGGCACCCCTAGCTGGCCAGACTTTTCAAACATCTCATTTCTAGCCTGCTCATTTTCTGCAACATTTATTTCTTGGTATTTGACATTATTTTGCTTGAAAAATTCCTTAGCTTTTGCACACCATGTGCAGGTGCTTGTGGTGTAAATTCTAACTTCCTTACTGATTTCAGATGTTTCTTTGTTCTTCATTTTTATCATCTCCTGTTGGTTAACAGCATGAAATAATGCCGCCCCAAAAGGAGCGGACATTCTTGAGTTATGAATCCATGGAGCATAAGCTCAAAATCAACAAGTGTTGCATTTGCCTTTTCCCATTTTACTCACCTCCATTATTTAATCAGGAAGGAATATTTTTCTACTCTATCCTTCCTAACGAGTTGGATATATCAAAGAATTATAACAAACTATCCTTTAAGGGTTAAAAACTCTATTTTAAGTAAAATAAAAATTTAATAGATTGTTTTACTATATTTTTTCATAAACCTTCTTCATCAGCAATGCATCTGTCTCTATGTTCGGGCTTTCTGATATGACAACGCCTTTTGCGTTGAAGTCCTTCAATACCTTTAGCAATTCCTTGTAATTCAGGTCAGATTCCTCCAAATTCAAGTGATTTTTCTCGCCAAAAGGGCCGTATGCAATGCCTGTTATGTGGATGTGCATGTTTTCCAGCCCTTTTTTTCCGA
>CAZFEZ010000151.1:0-2545 GCA_964518225.1 uncultured Methanosarcinales archaeon
AGAGAAAGTTATTTATATACCCTATTCTAGCGATGGTGTCATGGAAACTGTAACAATTCCTAAAGAAGAATATGAATACCTAAAGAGATTAGAAGCCATTGCACAAGATGAATTACTCTTAACCATAAAACGAGGTTTAGAAGACGCTTCAAAAGGCAGATTGATAGAACGCTAAAGGTTTTTTCTGATAAGCTCTTTGTAGAAATCCAATTGACTTTTTATCTTATCAATCATATCCTACTGGGCTTTCTTATCGCTAATTGTAACCAATAGAACTGTATCAACATCTTCATAAATCAGAAAATACAGACGGTATTTGCCCATCTTCTTTTCTCTGAAGAAAGGATAGCCCAATGGCTTTCTAGATACATTTGAATTTAGAGGTCCTATATGTCCATTGGGTTACGTTAAGGGCCAAAACCAGCCGGAGCTCAATCTGAAACTGGTGAACCTTCCACTCGCCCTACCCCAAAAATTGTTGTAGGTGATGGGTACTTATCAAAGCTTCTTGGCTGTTTTGCAGAACTTAATTGTGAAAAATTAGGATGGTCTGGTTATTTTTATAATCCTAATCCTTTACTAGTGGAGCATGAATGTGTAATTCCTGACTCTACACCACCTCCGTCTATTGAATCGCAAGAAACTATACCTTCGGTTGAACCAAAACAATAATTACATTTTTTCCCATTCTGCCATCAAATTTCTTATTCAAACTTTAACCGTTGGGGCGGGTGGTGGGGAGAGCGGCGTCGGATTGATTTTTATTAGAAATTTTAATGGCAAAAATAAAAAAATGCGCTGTGCAAGTAAAAATTACATAAAATAAAAAATTAAATTCAGACTAATATGCACATCACAATACCAATATTGAAAAGGATGATGCAATCAAAAATCCAAAAACATAAATATAACTGATTTTATCATATAAAAATGGCAACTAAACTATGGGCGGCTTTGCTGATTTTGTTTACAACGCTTCTTACATCTTCAGCCCAGCTATTGTACAAGCTCGGCTCAGCGACCCTAAGCTTTGACATTATTGGAATCCTCACAAATTATTACATAATCTCAGGAATTTTGCTTTATGCTGTCGGGGGCATTTTGATAATAGTCTCTTTCAGGGGCGGCGAGGTTTCTGTTTTGTATCCGATAATAGCAACCAGCTACATCTGGGTCAGCTTTTTGTCAATGTATTTTTTAAATGAGGCAATGAACGTTTTCAAATGGCTTGGCGTCATCTCTATCATTACGGGCATAATATCCATTGGATACGGAAGCAAAGACAGTGTTCCGGGTGCAATCTAAATGGCAGCTCAGCCATGGGCTATCGGGCTTGTAATTTTAGCAACTTTAATAGGGGCATTTGGACCGATTTTATTGAAGAAAGCATCAGCCAAAAAATTGTCAAAACTAAGCTATTTGGCTACAAACTACCCTCTCTTTGGAGGAGTTGCATTATACGCTATCGGAACAGTCCTGTTCATACCTGCTTTGAAAGGAGGCGACCTGTCTGTGCTGTACCCATTTGTTGCATTGGCATACATCTGGGTAAGCTTGCTCAGCGTCAAATTCCTCGGAGAAAAAATGAACAGGCTAAAGTGGTTTGGCATTTTATTAATAATTGTGGGTGTCACTTTTATTGGGTTTGGGAGCCAGTAGAAACATTTTTATACAATCTTCTTAACAAAACCAATATGCCGAAAACAATTGTTTTGTCCTTGGGAGGGTCTTTGATAGTGCCAAACGGCATAGACATAGACTTCTTAAAAAAATTCAGGCAAACCATTGAAAAGTGCATCAAGCAAAACTGCAGGTTTGCCATATACTGCGGCGGAGGCATGCTGGCAAGAAGCATGCAGAAAGCTGCTTCTGAAATAGCGCAGTTAAATAACAGGGAGCTGGATATCATAGGAATTGGCGCAACCAAATTAAACGCATTATTGCTGAAGTCAATATTCAAGAATGATGCAGAGGGATTTATCGTTCACAATCCGAATTCAAGATTACGTTTTAGTAAGAAAGTGCTTATAGCGTCCGGTTGGCTTCCTGGGTGCAGCACAGACTACGATGCGGTTTTGCTGGCAAAAAATCTTGGAATCACTGAAGTAGTCAACATGAGCAACATCAGTTACGTGTACGACAAAGACCCCAGAAAGCACAAGGATGCAAAAAAAATTGAAAAAATAAAATGGAAGGACTACCTTAAATTAATAGGAGACAAATGGGAGGCCGGAATGAATGTCCCTTTTGACCCTATTGCAGCAAAAGAGGCGCAGAAATCCGGCATTAAAGTAGTGATTATCGGCGGGGATTTAAAAAACTTTGAAAATTTGTTGGGTGAAAGGAAATTCAGGGGCACACTTATTCAATGAAAATGATTTTATTATTTAAGAAAATAAAAGCTGTTGAAATTGCCCCATTGTCAGGGCAAACAGCCGGTGAACCATTACTAAAGAAAACAGCAAATAAAAACTAATTAATAAAAATTGGAAATGGAAGAAGATTATAACTGGGAACTGATACTTAAAATTGCATTGCCTGTGGC
>CAZFEZ010000152.1:0-2524 GCA_964518225.1 uncultured Methanosarcinales archaeon
AAGTGATGATGAAGTCAAAAGAGAGGTAGCTAAATGGAAGGGCATGTTTTTTCCTAAGCAGATGATTCAGAAGTATGTCCAGGAAGTCCAAGCCGGCAAGTACACCGCTGACATTGCAGCTTTGCTACTGGATGTCGATGAGGAAAAACTTAAGGAAATGAAGCAGTCTGTTGCGTCGTCTGGCAGTGTGCAGGGCTCTTCAGGAGCTGCCCAAAACGTAGACAGTCTGCCATCAATGGTAGGCGGATGCTGATATCTTTTCATAATAAACACAAAAATTTAAATAAAAAACAATAACAACGGAGGCAAAAATGAACAGAAACGTAATTATTGTGATTGTGCTTGTTGTTTTGGTGCTTTTGACAGCTGTGCAGGCAATTCAATTAAGCAGTCTGAAGACAAGCATAAGCACAGGTAAGGTTAGTGTTGGAAGTTCCCCATCTCCATCTCAATCTGGAGGCGGTGCAGCTTCTAACATACAAGATTTACCTTCAATGGTAGGCGGATGTTGATTTTAACGGGTGGTAAATATGAATATAAAAGCAATAATATTGGGACTTGTAGTTTTTAGTGTTTTTTTGGTCGGATGCACATCCAGCCAGCCTGGCTATGCGTCCTACAACCAGCAGCAGCAGGGCCAGCAGCAGGGCCAGTACGTGGGCGGCGGTTGCGGGGTAGCTCCAAGCGGAGATTATGCAGACACACCAGTGAAAGTTTTTGATTCGCCTGGCTCTGCATTGTTATAAGCAAACACCATATTTAAAATGGAGCTTACAAAAAGGGAAAAGCGCAGGCTTAAATTAGGGAAGCTGAATCCACAAAGCCATGAGGCTCAGGATGAACACACCCAAAAGCTGGAGCAGCAGAAACAAGTACAGTACACCCAAAAAAGCAAGTCAAAATATTACGTGCTTGCATCAGTGCTTGCAGTCATAATCTTGGCTGGTGTTGCTTATTCGGTTTATTCGCTAAATAAGCCCGGTCCCTATGATAATTTTGCAAAATGCCTAAACCAAAAAGGCGCTGTTATGTATGGGGCGATGGACTGGTGCAAGTACACCCAGGCCCAAAAAGCGATGTTCGGCAATTCTTTCAAATACATCAACTATCATGAATTTAATGAATTGGCTGGCATTAAGAAAACCCCAACATGGGTAATAAGCGGCGCATGGTATGAAAATGTGCAGCCATTTGAAAAATTGGCAGCTTTAACAGGCTGCAAGTTGTGAGGCATAATGGATCCAGAGAAAAGAGGCAATTTAGGAAAAACAATAGCCGAGAAAATCAGCATCGAGAAAATATTTATAGGATTAGTTCTGTTGCTCGGTATTGTTGTTATAATAAACATAACTTTGACATCCAGCATAAGCAGTGAGCTGAAAAATGGCAAAATAGCTGTTAAGGAAAGCATAAAGCCGGCAAAAATAGAGCTTGCAGTTATAAAGAACTCCGGATGCAGCGATTGTTTTGACGTCTCTACACTTATAAATTATATAAAAAGTTTGAATGCTAACATCACTAAAGAGACTGTGCTTGAATTCAGCTCAGTAGATGCAAGGCAGCTAATAAGCCAATATAAAATTGGACAAATTCCCGCAGTTATCGTCACAGGCGAGATTGAAAATGTCGATATACAGGGCATGGAAAAAAAGGAAAATGCTTTGTTGCTGGCAAATTCTCCGCCTCCGTACACAAACACAACAACAGGCAGAATAGAAGGAAGGGTTTCTTTGCTTGTATTGAAGGATGCAGAGTGCACGAAGTGCAATGACTTAATAAGTTTAATAACCCAGATTAAGTCAGCAGGCATCAGGATTTCTGAAGAAACTACTGTTTCAACAAGCAGTGATGAAGGAAGGGAGTTGATTGATAAATACAAGCTGGGTTTTGTGCCAACTTTAATCTTGTCCAAAGATGCATCTGTCTATGGTGTTATCGATGAGGCATGGCCTCAAATTGGAAGCAGGGAAACCGACGGCTCTTACGTACTGAGGATGGTTTCTCCTCCATTTATCAATCTGACAACAGACGAATTAAAAGGCATTGTAAGCCTGATATATTTGACGGATGAAAGCTGCAAAGACTGTTATAACGTCAACCAACACAGGGAAATACTAACAAGCCCCCAAAGCTTTGCCATAACTCTGGACAAGGAAGAAACATTTGATATAAGTGATGTTAAAGGAAAAGAGCTTTTGTCAAAATACAACATAACTCAAGTTCCCACTATATTAGTCTCTGGTGAAGTTGGCGCATACCCCTCAAGCCTTATCTTAAAACAGTTCTTTTCTGTAGAGAAAGACGGCTCTTACGTTTTCAGAAAGCTTTCCTCTGTTGGCACTTATAAGGATTTGACAATAAATGAAGTTGTCAAGGCTCAGCAGGAAACCCGGCCTAGTCAATAAAAAACAAATGAGAAAAAAGGACATATTTTTTTATGCCGCAACCCTTGTTTTGTTAATACTATTCCTATGGCAGTTGCTTTCAAAAGGCGCCTTAACTGTGCAGCTCAACGAGCTGCAAA